>NZ_WWKH01000268.1:0-13155 GCF_009865595.1 Streptomyces sp. SID1328
CAAGGCCTTCGTGTCCGGCAAGAAGAAGCAGAACACTATCAACCGAGGAGATCCTTCTCGACGGGGAGCTTGGCCAGAGTGAGCTGACGGCCGGCAGTGAGGTCACTGCCAGACTGGACGTGCCTTTCCCCGGGTCCCTGGTGGCCGGGGAAACATTCGCCGTTCGCTTCCTGCTCAGTGGGTACAACGCGCGCGAGCCCGAGGTGGATATTTGCTTCAACGTCACGGTCCCTGAGTGAGCTGAGCCGTCGGGCACCCGATCGACCTGGTGCCCGACGGCATCGCCCGGCTGGAACCCCGCGGACAGGCGCCATTGCCGCGCATTGCTCGTTGACTTACGTGTGGGGTGCGTCGTCTGCCGTGTCGGTGTCTGCGGTGGTTCCGGCGTTCGTCGTCAGGGGCACGTTGAGGACGGCGGATGTGTGGGTGATCTTCAGGGCGTCCGGTTGGGGCCGGACTTCGAAGGACCGGATGGCGACAGTGTGGGATCCACTGAAGGACACATTCAAATATCGCGCGCGCAGCGAGCCTCGGTAGTGCAGCTCCGTGCCGACGTTATTGAACGAGGGAAGGATGGGATAAAAACCATTGCCGGTGAGGGAGTAACCGAGGTTGACCGTCCCTGGGGGGAGGTGCTCGCCCTCTGGCGTGCCGAAGTAGATGTCCACTTCTTCGACGTCCTGCTCCACGCCGAGATCGATGATGGTCCATTTCGGGGGAGGAACGGTGCCTGAGAGGAGGAAGTAGGTGTCGAGGTTTCCGTCGAGCATGAGGTCTGGGGTGTGGCCGTCGATGAGGTCGTACTCTGTGCTGGCGGTTTGCCGGACGCGGGGCATGACGAGGTCACCGTGCACGGTGAGGTTCCGGATGTCGAGGTCGGGCCGGTTGACGGTGACGTAGGTGTTGATGGTGCGTTCCACGGTGCCGGTGCCGGCCTGGATGCGGCCGCGGAGGTAGAACATGGTGTTGCGGCGGATGTCGTGCACGGGGAAGGTGCTGTAGTTGGTCACGTCGATTTCGACGTTTTCATACAGCAGGTGGTAGGTGGCGTCTTCGGAGCGTTCCCAGGTGAGGGTGACGGTGTCGCCGTTTTCGATGTACGCGGAGTGGGGTTTGAGATTGCGCAGGTAGAAACCGGCGGGGAATTTTCCGACGGCCAGGATCTGCGTATCGGTTTTCCAGGTACCGGTGTTGGGCTCACGCCACTTGAGTTCGATCCTGATGGGGGCGGTGCCGACCTCGTGGTTGACGCGGAGTTTGTTGAGCTGGAGGGTGAAGCCCTGTTCGGGGGTGAGGGTGGCGTGCCCGGTGTCGGGTTTGAACAGGATGCGTTCATTTCCGGGGGCGATGGTGGCGGTCCAGCCGGTGAGGGTGATCGACGTCTGCAGGCCGGTGAGGTCCGGGGCGAGTTGCCAGGCTTCGGTGCCGGTGGGCACGTAGACGGAGATTTCGTTGGTCTCGATGGCGGTCGGCGCGATCCGGCTGCCGACGATGATCAGGTCGCGGGTTTCGACGGTGCCGGGAGGGCTGACGGTCAGGGGGTCGGGGACGGTGGTGAGGGAGTACTGGAGCTGGCTGCCGAAGTCGGCGTCCGTCCCCGGAGCTGCAGCGGTGGTTTGCGTGACGGTGCCCATGATGGGTTGGCCCTTTCTGGCGGCGGTCAGCGGGTGTGGTCGGCGGCGTCGTTCAGGACGAGGTAGCCGGAGCGGATTTCTGGGTTGCCCAGGGGCAGGTCGGCGGGGTCGGGGGCGGTGACGGGCAGGGTGCGCCAGGCGCCGGTGGTGTTGGTGGGCTCGGTCCAAGTCCAGGTGCCGGTGGCGGTGGCGGGCCGGGGCATGACGGCGGCGGGTGGGTTGGTGGTGACGGGGGCGAGGAGGGGGCCGGTGCGGAAGCAGACGGCCATGCGGGCGAGCGCGTCGGCGGTGTAGCGGGCGGGGACGTGCACGCTGGAGACGGGCAGGATGTCGGTGGTGGCGTGCACCGGGGCCCGGGGGTCGAGCAGGAGGGTGACGGTGGCGGTGCTGATGCCCTCGAAGGCCAGCTTGAGGCGTTCGCCGTTGCCGATGGGGCGTAGGTAGCCGCCGTGGTCGCCGGCGGGGTCGGTGATGGTCTCCAGGTGGGTGTAGTCGTCGTTGTGGACGTAGGCGACGAGTCCGTCCTGGGTGTTGGCGGCTTGACCGAGTTTGATGATCCATTCCCAGGACGGGAGGTGTGCGGGGTGCTCGTGGGGGTCAAGGACTTCGTTCCAGCCGATGGATGTGCGGGCGGGGCCGCACAGCTGGAGATCGAGGCGGGCGCGGACGAGGGCGAGGGGGCGGCCGAGGAGGAAGCCGAGGCTCTGGTCGTCGGGGCCGTCGGGGTCGATGGTGGCCAGTGCGTCGTCGATGGTGGTACGGACCGCGTCGAAGGCCGCGGGGCCCCGGTCGGTGATGGCGGCCAGCAGGTGGTGGGTGTGCGGGGAGACAGCGGCGAGCTCGGCCAGGGTGGCGATGGGGGATGTCGGCAGGGGTTGCCAGTGGACGGCTTTGCTGTTGTCGGGGCGCATGATGGTGCGCAGTTCGCCCCAGGGGTGGCCGGCCGGGTCGTAGACGGCGAGGGTGTGGTCGAGGCGGTTGGGCAGGATCCACGCGCATACCGGGTTGGTGCCGGGGTCCAGCTCGGTGTCCTCGTCCGCGGTGGCATCGAGGAAGTCGAAGCTGAGGCGTGCGGGCTGCAGCAGGCGGGGGGAGAGCTCGACGAACCGGTGGGGGTCGGAGGTTTCGACCGGGTGCTCGGGCACCATCGTCAGCGGGCGCCTGTACTGGAAGTGACGGGGGTCGTCGAAGAGATTGACGGCCCGGCCGAACCTGTCGACGATCATCAGCTGAGTGAAGGCGAGCTGGCCGGTGCGCAGTTCGAAAAAGGGTGAGGAAACGACCTCCGGGGGGCGGCCGGGCCAGCCGGCTGTGACGGTGCCGGGGTAGGGCGCGCACTGGTCCTGGTGGCCGATGAGGCCGGCGGTGGCCCCGGTGGGGGTGAAGGTGGCGCGGGGGTCGCGCTGGTCGAGGTAGGCGGAGAAGCCGTCGAGGCGCTGGGAGAGCATGTCGAGGGTGCGGACTTCCTCGCGCAGGCCGGCCAGGTCGGGCAGGTCGGTGCGGCCGGCGGCGTGGGCGGAGAGTTTGCCGTCCAGGTCGTGGCCGGCGGTGGGGGCCAGGATCTGGCGTCCGGTGATGACGAAGGGGACGGAGGTCTGTCCGGTGCCGTTCCAGTGGTAGCGGTTGTTCTTGAACGTCCAGTGGGTGCCGGACTGGTCGCGGTAGGGGATGGCGGTGTAGCCGACGGCCCATTGCAGGAACAAAGGCTGCCAGGGCTGGCGCCAGGGCTCGGTGCCGTACTCCGGTAGCGCACCCTCGGCGGCGGACAGGTCCACTCCGGTGTCCAGTGCGTGGTCGAGGAGGAAGAACTCCGTCAGCAGGGCGCTGGTTTCGCCGGGCAGATGGGCGGTGTTGACCTGGGAGACCTGGCTGGTGACCGAGGCCGCGGTCAGCGGGCCGATCTTGGTGATGAGCCGGTCGGGGGTGCGGCACGGCAGGAAGGTGCCGCGGGTCATGGGGGCGTGCAGGTGCGCGCCCTGCAGGAGCAGGACCGGGTCGGCGGGATGCTCGTGGGGTGCGGTGGGGGCGCGTTTGAGGATGCGGGAGGCGCGCAGGCCCTTATCGGCGGCGAACTCGGCTGCGGCGGTTTCCAGTTCCTCCGGGGTGGCGCCCCAGGGGATGCGTTCGCGCAGGTCGGCCACGCGCCGCCTCAGGGCGGTCACGCGGCCGGCCGCGCCGTCGGGGTGGGCCGGGTCGAGCTCGTCGCTGATGCGGGCTTCGAAGTCCGGGGGGAGTTTTTCTTCGTGTGCGAGCGCCCAGAGCACGTACAGGCGCTGTTGGGCGGCGGCCAGCTCCTGCTCGGCGGCATCGTGATCGGCCTGGGCCTGGTTGAGGTCGGCGATGATCTGATCTTCGGCCGCCCGCACCGCGACCCGCTGCGCCGGCGACAAAGCGACCGTGGGGTCGGGGGTGTCGGTGTGGTCGGCCAGGTGCCAGGTGTAGCCGGCCGGGGCCGGGCCGAAGCCGGAGCGGTGGGCGGCCTGCTCGGTCAGCTCGTCGCCGTCGGTGCGGTCGAGCTGGTCGAGCGTGCCCAGCGCGAATGCTCGGAGCAGGCGGGACTCGTCCGCGGTCAGGGAGGTGGGGCCGTCGGCTTCTTCGATGAGCCCGGACATGGCCTCGGCGGTGGAGTTGCCGATCGCCACCGCCACCTCGCGCGGGTCGGGCATGTCGGAGGTGGGGAGGGGGCCGTCGGGCTGCCATTCGATGCCCAGCGCACTGCCCGCGTACAGGGTGCGGGCGGTGCTGCTGGGCGCGGCGGGAGCCAGCCATTCCAGCTCGTCGAGGAGGTCCGCCAGGCTCTGGCTGTCGCGGCGGGCGAGGATGTCGCTGCCTTCGTCGGCGTACCAGCCGATCACGCGGTAGCTGATCCGGTCGGATCCGGTGACGTCGTCGAGGGTGTCGTGGAGGGAGAAGACGTTGTGGTTGTAGGGCTGGTAGACCGAGAACGTCAGGAGGCCGGGTCCCAGTGCGGTCAGGTACGGCTCCGGCGCGTCGTCTGGTTCGCGCCAGGGGGTGGCGGGGGTCAGGGTGTGGCGGCGGCCGATCTTCGTGGCGGTGGGCACGTCGGCGTGCGGGTCCAGGTAGGAGATCGTGCCGGTGGTCATGCCCAGGTGGTCGCTTTCGACGATCCAGGCCCGCACCGTCTTCGAGGCGCTCTGGTGGCGCACGACCAGCCACCGGTTGGGGACCAGGGGGAAGTCCTCCACCCCGCGCTGGGTGTCGTGCCGTCCCTGGGTGAGGGCTTCGGGCAGCTGCCACTGCACATACACCCCGCGGCGCTCTTGCTGACCGGGCCAGGGGACGTCCGGGAAGGGTGCCGGCTCGGGCGGCATGTTGTGGTCGGTGAGCAGGGTGAAGTTGGGCTGCCAGCGCTGGTAGATGAAGGTGCCGTTGCTGTGCGGGGGATTGCCGTTGACCACCAGGGCGGCCACTTCGACCGGGACCACCAGGGCGTTGCTGCTGCGCGAGGACATCGGGTCTGCTTTCCTTCGAGACAGGCCGAAAGGGTCAGGGACGGACGAAGGTCTGCAGCTGGGGTGCTTTGACCATTTGCAGTGCGAACTGCGCCGACGACAACGGCACGCCGTGCGCCTGGGCGAGGGCGGGCAGCAGCGGGTCGCCGGTGCCGGCGATGTTGAGGACGTCATGGCCGCCCGGGCGCAGGAAGCGGCCGAACCGGTCGTCCCCGGGGGCGTCAGGGAACTCGCCCATACTTGCGCCGATGTCCGGTCCGGTGATCTTGCGTAGTTCGATGGTGCCCAGGTCACCGAAGCCGAAGTGAATTCCCTGCGGGGGCTCCGCGGCGGTGAAGGTGTCGATGACCTGCGGGTACAGCAGCATCATCACGTGGCTGCCGACCTGTGCGGTGCGTACCGGCTCCACCGGCTGGTTGTCGCGGAAGGCGGTGTAGATGGTGTCGGGCCATCCCTCGACGAGGTCGGAGTGGAGCAGCACGCCGCAGGCGGGGGCCGTCCGCACCCCGTGCGCGAGTTCGTTGAGGTCGGCGTCGAGGGTGTGGCCGACCCCGACGCTCAGCGCGCCGTCGATGGCCGCCCGCACCCAGCTGGGGTCGACGTAGAAGAAGCGGATGCTTTCGACCGGGAGCATCCGCTCGTCGGGGACCATGTGCTCGAAGGGGATCATCTCCAGCAGCGCGAGGCGGTCCAGCCAGGCGGTGACCGGATCCAGCTCGGTCGCGGTGGCGGCAGCGATGACCTCGCGGACTTCGGCACGGGCCAGTGCGGTGTGCAGCGAGCCGGCGCTCAGCACACCGGCCGACGAGGTACGCGGGGCGGGGGCACGGCGACGGCCCGCGGCCACATCCGCACCTGCCCCGGCCAGTGCGCGGGCCAGTTTCCACCCCCCACCCCGCGCGCCGTCGCCGTCGCCGGTCAGGAGCTTGTCGAAGGCGTCGCGGGCCAGATCACGGGTGAGCAAGGACGCGGTATCCGCGCTGACGGCGCGGCCGGACAGCTGCGGGTGCGTCAGCAGGCGGCGGGCGGCGCTGCGGGCGGCTTTGCGCCAGGCCAGGAGGTGAGTGCGGAATTCGGGATCGGCCAGGGCCAGCGCGCGGCCCAGAGCGAAGGCCGAGGCGTATCCGGTGTCGTAGACGCCGTACCGCTCCAGGTAGACCAGGGCCTCGTCCACCGATTCCCGCCGCACCCCACCGACCGGATCCGGCAGCGCCTGGGCGGGTCCGGCGGTCAGCGGCCCACGGTAGAACGCGGGGGTGCGCTCCCCGGACGCCAGCCGCTGCGGCAGCGCGGTCGCGCCGGTGGCGATCCGTTCCAGCGCCTCGCGCTGTGCCGGTGTCGGGTTCGCGGGGGTGTCGACGGGCAGGCGCAGCAGCGGGTCGGGGGCGGCGGCCAGGTTCTGGACCAGGTCGCCGAAGCCGATCCCGCTGTCGGGTTCGGACTCGAAGACCCACGACCGCAGCGACACCAGCCGCACCCCCTCGCCCGGGACCGATGCCCCCTCCGCGAGGAGGTCTTCGTGACCGTCGAAGGAGACCAGGTGGGCCACGTGCATCCCGCCCGCCACGTCGGGGAAGCGGTTGGCGACCACCACTGCTGTGAGCTTGTCCTCGTCCGGCGGCGGGGTGGCGCCGCGGGTGGCGTCCGGCGGGCCGCCTTCCCGGACGTGCGCCAGCGCCGCCATCTCTTCGGGCAGCGGAGCGATCGCCGTGAACAGCTCTCGGGGAACGAGGATGGTCGAACACACGAGTTCGACCTCGTCCGGGAAGAGCCAGGCGGGGTCGATCTGTGGCCCGCGCCCGGGCAGGGTCTGCCCGTTGTCCAGACGTCCGTCGAGCAGTTCGCGGACCATGCACGCCTCCACCTGCCCAATCGCCTGGGGGTCCCCGGGCAGGTCGTCCTCGCGGAAGACCAGCAGGGCCAGCCACGGCACCGACGGCGCCTGCCCTGCCAGTGGGCGCAGCCACGGCACGCCCGGGGCGGTGAGGGTGACGTGCGGCAGTACCTGGCTGTACAGCCCCGTCGAGCCCGGCAGCGGATAGCAGGCGTGCACGGCATCGCCGGCGATCGCGAAGCGGGGGCCGTGCACGTCGAAGTGCTGGACGCGGTCCGGCAGCGCGTCACCGGTGTTCACGCCGCCGATCGACTGCTGGGTGGTGATCGTGTACTTGCCGGCGGACAACGAGGGGACGCGCTGGTCGAAGAACCGGGTGCGGTGCTTCACCGGTGGCGTGGGCGGCACGGGTCACTCCAGGGTGTGGGCGGGCGGCGGCAGTGGACGGAGCGGGGTGGCGCAGGGCGATGCGCCGCTGCTGCGGTGCGGGGAAGGTCAGGCGGGGATGAGCATCGGGTCGGCGGTGAAGGCCGTCTCGGCCGCCGTCTTGTGCGCGGACAGATCCGCGTCCACCGGGCCCAGATCCACACCGAGGCCGGCCAGGGCCTGGACCAGTTCCGCCCGCCTCGCGGTCTGCTCCGGTGCGACCACGCTCCGCACGATCGTGGCGATCACCCCGCGCGGCCGTAGCGGGGCCGGGCCCACGGGCTGGGCAGCCGGGTCGAGGGGCTGGGTTCCGTCCGGGGCGATCGGGTCGAACGCGAACGCTTCCTCAGTGATGTAGCCGGTGTCGTTGCCGTAGTCCGGGCCGGGTGAGGTCAGCGTGACCCCGGTGAGCTGGGCGGGGATGACCTGTTGGCCCGGGGCGGGCAGCGTGTCGCCCTGGCCGGTGCCCCACAGGGCCTGCGGCACGGCGGCGGTGCTGCGGGTACGGGCCCAGGCGGCGAGGTTGACCTGCTGGGACTCGCGGACCAGCGAGACCCGCTGGGTGCTGCTGAGGTCGGTGCGTCGCATCGGGCGGATGTTGAGTGTGCCGCCCGTCTCCGCCGGGCTGCCGCCGGACGGGGTCAGGTACAGCTCGCTGACCGGGACGGCGGAGTCGGTGGAGAAGGTGAACCCCGCGGTGGAGACCTGCCACGCTTGCCCGTCGCCGCTGCTGCTGTGGCTTTGCCCGTCCGCTGCCTGGGGGCGGTCGGCGAGGAGGCCGGCGCCCGGCAGGACGCGTACCGCGGTGTCGGGCGGCGGCAGCATCGTGCGGAAGTCGGACCATGCCAGCGCGTTGCTGTCCAGGTCGCGGTCCTTGCCGAAGCCGATGGTGAAGGAGATGAACCACAGATGGATCTTGGCTTTGCCACCGGTGGGCGGTCCCCACAGGCTCAGCGAGACCCCGACCTCCACCGTGATGGTGATCCGGATGAACCAGATCTTGATGCTGGCCTGCACCCCGACCGAGACGCGCATGCCGACGTCGAAGTAGAACGGCCGCCACTGGATGAGCGCGTCGACACTCGCTGTCAGCCACGCCCGCAGCGCCCCGGAATGGAAACGCACGTCCAGCATGCCGCCGGCCATCACCGCCGCCGGTGTCAGTGCCAGATACGCCTCCCCCGACACCGTGACGGCACCGGAGAGGTCCCAGTCGAAGCCCAGCCGGGGCACGACCGGGTAATGGTCCGGGCGACGGTAGTTGGGGTGGTAGCCGCCGACCGTGACGACGAAATCGCCCTTGTTCGGGTTGGAGCCGAACCACGTCTTGAACGCCACCCCACCCCGGAGCCTGCAGTTCGGGTCCAGCACGAAGGAGTTCGCGGTCAAGGCAGCAGACAGGCTCAGCTCGCCCGCCTTCGGCTTGAGCAGCGCCTCCAGCCCGATCTCGATGCCGGCATAACGCCGCTTGCCCGGCTCCTTCGGGAAACTCATCCCCGCCACTCCGAGCAGCGCGAACGTCAGGTCCGCCCCTGTCTGCAGAGCCAGCATCGCCCGCCCGTCAAGCCGCTCGGCGATGGTGAATGCCATCCCCGCCGCGATCCACAACGGATCGTCGCTGCCCCGGGCCGGGGTGATCCACGGCCTCTCGCCGCCGATGAGTGTGTCCAGCACCTGCAGGGGATCCGCCGTGCCGTCGGGCTTCGCGCCGATCGAGCGGGGATCGTCGAGGGCCTGAATGAACGGAAACTCCGGTACATCCTGCGGCCCGTCGGGCAGCCGCAGGTTGCTTCGCCACCCCATGCCGCCCGCGATACCGCGCACCTGGAACGGTGGCGGCCCGATCCCCTTGTCCGCCGTCAGGGCCCCGAACGCGAAGAACGACGGCCTCGCGCTCTGGCTGGGCGCGTAGGCGGCTGCGATCGCACTGCCGGTCAGTGTGCCGGTGTCCACGAGCAGCACTCCGCCCACCGCCAGCGTGTAGGGAGGGGCGGCCTTGCGTGCCGCGAGACCGCCGCTGATGAACAGCGGCGGCTTGTCGTATGTCACCGCCTTGGACTTGCCGTCCGCCAGATTCCCGAAGTCGATGAACCCTCGTAGCGTCACCTCGTCGGCCAGGCCACCGAAAGAGAATCCGGCCGTGCTCCGTCGGCCGGCCAGCGCGCCGGGAGCGAGGACGACGAATCCGTCGGCGGTGGCCAGTGCATGCGTCACCCGGCGGATCCCGACCCGCCGCACCCCTGCCGGCTCTACGGCAGCGCGGGGGACGGGCAGCGGGCGGCCCAGCCCGTCCCGGCGCGATGGATCTGCCCCACGACGGGCCCGCTCAGGCCGCACCGGCACCAGCGCCGGCCCGCCCCCCGGCCCCGCACCGGGCACGACCAGCCAGGTACCAGCCGGCAATCCGCCATCAGGCGGCGCAGGCAGCTCGAGCTCCAGGTCATCAGCCGCGTTCAGCAGAGAAGTGAACTGTTCGGCCGTCAGGTCCTCATCGGTGCACAGGGTGTGCCACGCCCCTGACGAGGCGGCCAGCATCCTGCCGGTGCCCGGGCAGGCCAGCGACATCACCCGCCCGTGCTCGCCACGGCCAATAACGGCCGTGACACCCTCGCGCTGCCGCAAGACCAGATGATGGACGGCAGCCGCCTGCGGCAGGCACGGCACCTCAAGGCCCATACCCCGTCCCAGCAGCTCGCCCGCCACCCCCGGTGCCGGAAATTCCACCGCCAGCCGCGCACCGGTGACCACCTGACCGCCGTCAAGCTCGAAAGCCACCCGCACCGGCACCTCGACATCCGCCAGCGCGGTCCGGGCCGCCCCGGTGAACGACAGCGCCTCCTCGTCCCCCTCCCGCCACACCGCCCGCAGCACCCCGTCGGCGAACAGCGGACGGAACCCCACACCGTCCCCGAACAGATCGCCCGGCACCTCCACCACGCGCCCCGCACCAGAGCCGCCCGCGCCGCCGCACAGCCGCTCCCGCAACTGATTCACCTGGACCGTCACTGCAACCACGCCTCCTCAATGGGCCCTTACGAGCCGACTCGCCGGGACGACCTCAACCGATCAGCGGCAGCCCGCGTTGAGCAGCCACAGGAACGCGTCCTGCCAGCGCCGAGCAGAGGCGGTACACAGGCGATCGCGGTACTTCGTTCTGCGACGAAAGGCCCCGATCGCCATCTCGAATCTCGAGGCCGACCAGAAGATCGTAACCACCAGCACTCGATCAAACACCTAGAGTGATTGGCTGGTGGGGGCGTGAAGATGCACTCAGATCTGGAGCCGCGCCTCCGCGCCCGATCGATATCCGGCCACGTGGGCGGGACGGCCTTCTAGGCAGGGGACAGCCCGGGCGCACTTGGCCAACGCCTGCCCGAACGTGACCAGGCCCCCCTCACCGCCGGACATCCTCAGCAGGTCGTAGGCGCGGACCTGGTCGCTGGCCAGAGAGCTCCTGCAGGGGCACGGCTGGGGGTCGCCGAGCACAGACCGTGCAACAGTTTGGGTAAGCTCGCGCGCCGAGCTCCCTCAAGCGGGCTATGAACGCGCATGTTCCAGCCCGAAGGCGTCCAGGAAGTCGCGAACGCGCGCGCTTCTGCGTGCTCGCTGAAGAAGTGCAAGGTCGTGTTCACCAGGGGAGTGTGAGCGACCATCAGGCTGGGTCGGCAGATATTGCCGATCTGGGGCCAAGCCCGAACGCGATCGTTGCGCACGGCGTTCTTCCGCGCGCTCAGTAGCGCCGATGCGCAGCTCCCTCATGCGCTCCCGATGGCCAAACGCTCGCCACACGTCGCGCCGGTGCGCGGACTCCTGCGGAAACAGCGCCGGGAGCACGCCCACCGCGGTGCTGACCACACCGGTCACCAGGAGCAGGAAGGACAGCCACATGGGCGCCCCGGCCTGCCATACGGCGAGCAACCCGCCGGCGCCACCAACAGTCGGAGGGAGGGCCAACACCAGGCGGCGCGTGATCGGTCGGAGAGGCATTTCAAGTCCTTTGAGCTTGGCGGGCGGCACGCAGGTGCGTGTCAGGCGGAGGAGCATGGACGGTCCTCACTCCTTATGTCGCGGGGTGAGGACCCGACAGTGGCGACTGCCTGGGTTAGCCCCGCAAGCCCGCCCGCGCCACCACCCGCATCAGGGCCGGATCAGGCGCCGCTGACCACCGTCAGTACGTGAACCCGAGTTGAGGGAGCGTGCTGCCAACTCACCAAGAAAACTCACCTCTTAAGAGGTGAGTTTTCGCTAAAGTGGAGCCATGCCCACCATCGAAGCCGTCGCCGTCATCCCCGAGCCCGCGCCCGCCCCGTCCCTTGAGGTCGTGCCCGACCTACCCACCGAGGTCACGGTCGCCAAGATTGCGGCCGGAGTCACCTCCGCCCTGGTCGACGCGTGGGACGCGATTCGCGCCCGCCACGAGGACGTCCCCGAGGCCGTCATCAGCATGGCCACCGGCGGCCGCGCGAGCGCCGTCGAACTGGCGCACTTCGCGCCCCGCCGGTGGAAGCTGCGAGAGGGCGACGAACGCCACCACGAGGTGTTCGTCACCGCCGAGTCGCTCGCCGACGGCGCCGCCAAGGTTTTCGGGTACCTCCTGCACGAGGCCACCCACGCAGCGAACGAGGCGCGCGGCGTCAACGACTGCTCAGCGAGCCAGTACCACAACAAGGAGTTCCGGAAGATGGCCGAGGCCATGGGTCTCGTCCAGCGGCCCGACGTCAGCGACAAGTGGAAGAAGAAGTACGGGTTCGCCGGTACGGAGCTGGGGGGCGAGGCGGCAACGACCTACGCCAAGGAGATTGCCGCGCTCGACAAGGCGATGCACGCCACCCGCACCCCCGACATCTTCGCTACCCGCACCCGCGGCGGCGGCAGCAAGGGCGGGACCACCGACGACGTGGACACCGCCGACGCTGGCGGGGAGAACGAGGCGCCGACCGGGAAGAAGGAGAAGGAGGACCGCAACTACGTCAAGGCGGTCTGCAAGTGCGAGCCGTCGCCCGCGGTCATCCGGGTCTCGCCGAAGACGCTGGAGCGCCGCAACATCATGTGCGGCGACTGCATGGAGAACTTCGCCCCGGAGGAGTCTGCCTGACATTGGTCTATCTGGCCAGATAACCTGCGCGGCCCCGGCGGTCCCCTTCGAGGGGAAGCCGGGGACCGTTGTCGTGGGTCAGCGCCGCCGTGGTGCACCAGGTGGACCGGCCCATGCACCGCACCCGGCGTTCGGTGCCCACCGTCCGCCAGCTGCTGTGGCACCGCTGGGAGACGGCGCGCACGCTGACGGAGTTCCCGGGGCTGGCCGCGACCATGGACCTGCTGCTGCGGCGGGTCGCCCGGCCGTGGCGGACCGCTCCGCTGCCGCGGTACCCGGCCTTCCGCCGCTGAGACCGGGGCGGCCCGGGCCTGCCGCACCGCCGAGGCTGGTGACGGGCGGGCGCGGCGCGCTTTTCGGGCGCCGCGGAAGGGGCACGCGGGGGGAACACCGCTCCCGCACGGAGGGAAGTACCACGATGGCCGAGTACGAACGTTCCCGCACGATGCACGCGCGGCCCGAGCAGGTCTTCGACCAGGCCGCCGACGTCGGCCAGCTCGACACCTGGATCCCCGACGCCGTGCACGTCGAGGCGGCGGACCTCCCTGCCGTGACCGTGCACGAGGACCGCTCCGGCCAGGACATGCCCGCGCTGCTGCGCTCGGAGCGGGACCAGATGCGGCTGGAGTGGGGCACCCGGGAGCAGGGTGCCTACGCCGGCTGGCTCCAGGTGTCCGGCATCGACAGCGGCCC
>NZ_WWKH01000269.1:0-20842 GCF_009865595.1 Streptomyces sp. SID1328
CCACGCCCGCTCCACGGTGTGTGGGTCGACGGCGGACGGGATGGGAGCTGAGGAGGGTGGTGGGTTGAGCGGGTTCTGTAAGAGCTCGTTGGATCAGGCTCCTCTAATGGCAGTGCGCAACGGTGAAGCTTCAACCATAATGCGCAGGGAGGGTAACTGGCACGCTGGCATACAGGGGGGAAAGGTGGCGAAGCAGGGCCGCAGGCCACTGCCGAAGAGGCTGGCCAATCATAAGTGGGTGGGAAAGAACCTAATCCCGCCCATGCTCCAGCATGGGGCTATTCTGACTGACTGGGCTCGAGACGATTTTCCCGATCTTTTGTGGATAGCCTTGGTGGTGGAGCAAGAGGGTGACGAGGGTGCACGCCTGATTTCTGCTCTACAGCACGATTGGCTTGAGAAGACTCGTGGAGCGGACTACTCAGTCGAATTGGATGGCAGGCTATCTTCTCTAGAGAAGATGCCAACGGCTGCGCGGAGCGATTTCCTGCATTTTCTTTCACGTCATGATAGTGAGAGGCTAGTCCCGCACGCTCTGCGTACGATTGCCGCATGGTATCCGGAGATGCCAGGCCGGTGGGCCTTTGCCGAGATCGGTGCGCCGAGTGCGGGTGACATGGATGAGATGCTCGACGCGCTTGTCCGGACTCTGGCCCTATGTCTTCAGCGGCGAGGGAAGGCGCTAACGGTGACAGCGCCTCTAGGCTGGCTATTGATCAATGGGAGACTGCACCTGCAAGAGAGTCAGGTTTCGATTCTTGCCTCGTACCCGGTTGACCCCAACACGCGGTCGATGGCTGAGGCAATGCTCACTTCAATGTATGGCGCCACTAAAGCTCTCGCAGTGGGTATGGAGGATGCGCCTCGCGCTGAAGGTGACTGGCCTGCCCGCTTCTGGAATGCGAACTGGGAACTCACGCCATGCATGAGTCAGGATAGCCCGCCGGCCGTCATGGAGGATGCCGACGTCGCATCCGCGCAGGGGGCCGCGATTGAGCAGCTGAATGACCTGTGGAATGAATTCATGGGTATCGCCTTCTCGGGTGGGGTGGACCTGTATCGGCCTGCTCGACATGAAGTTGTGTGCGCGTTGGCGGTGAGGTGCATTCGAGCCGTTTATGCCATGGTGCAGAGCCCGTTGATGTGGGGCGGCGAACATGGTGCGGCGGTGCTTCGGTCGCTAGTCGAGACAGAAATCCTTGTCACTTGGCTGCATTATAAGAACGACCTCGAACTGTATGAGAAGTTCATATCGTATGGACAGGGGAAGCAAAAGCTGATGCGAGCCCATGTTGAGGAGGCGATGGGCGAGTCGGGTGACTCGGAAAACTCAAAGCTGTCAGACCTGGCGTCATTTCTGGATTCACGGCTAGGTGGGGCTAGCGCGGAAATGTTCATGGAGGTGAGTGTTCATCCCTCCTTCGCTGGAGGGTCGGTGAACACGCGGTCGATGGCGGAAGAAGTTGGAATGCAGGATCTCTACAGTCGCTTCTTTCAGCCTCTAAGCGCGTCGGTACATGGAGAGTGGTCGGCGCTCGACAACTACGTTGTAGACAGGTGCATTAATCCATTGCATCGATTCCATAGAATTCCAGTGCAGTATCTAACGCCAATACTGGGGCAAGAAACTCTTGCTGGCGCTATCGGTGGTTTGAGGCGTGTGCTCGATGCCGCTACGGAATCGCTGTCGGGAGGTGCAAACGCTGATGAGCCTTAGGGCTCGTCACAGCCGACGTGCCGGTTCCGTCTCGGGCCGTCTGTGGGCCGTCCGAGGCGGGTCGATGACGACAGGTGGCAACCACCATCGACAGTCGTCCAGCCCGGCAGCCCCAGGTCACCCAAGTCGATCTGAGACACTGGTACCACCATGCCCAAGCCCGGAGATTACTCATCGCTACGCATACTCAGCGACGAACTTCGGGCGGTACGTGGCTTGATAGTTGTCGAGCGCCCGGCGCAGCATGGCGGCCCCGCGGGGGACGCCGGCCGTGAACTGGTCCCAGCCAAGGAAGCGCACGTGATCCGGGATCCTGACCAGGCCAGTGATTGCATCCCAGAAGGCAGCCCAGTTCATGCCGTAGAAGTCCGGGAAGCCCAACTCCCGCTTCAGAATTAGGTGCAAGGTGCGCTCGTCCGTCACCTCGCTGACGTCAATGGTGATCACGGCGACATGCTCGCATGGGGTCGTAGGGTTCTGACATCTACGGGTGACCTCAACGGCACTGGACGGCGACGGCAACCAGCAGCCGCGACCGGTACCAGTGCATGAGGCGGGCGTCCGCCGGACCGGGACCAGAACGAACTCCTACTGCGCTGCTCATGCACGAGCGCCCTCCCGGGCCGTCCTCGGGCCGTGGAAGGGTGCTCAATGATGACCAACGCCGACAGACGCCGACAGCTCGGCAGCAGGTCAGAGCGGTGATCGATTAGGCGGCCGCAGGTCACGGCCGCCGGTGATCAGTTGTGGCTGTGCAGAGGAGCCTGTCACCGTCCCGGAGAGGGCCGACCAGTGGCGTCGTCGCGTCCGCCAGGCAGCATCGCTGCGGCCCAGAACCCACCAGCGAGGAAGTGTCCCTAGCTCTCCGGCACGCCCGTCCCATGCCGGCATCGCAGCAGGCGGTCTTGTGCCTGTCTGCATCCGCATCTACGGTCGACCTCCTCAAGCAGTGCTGCGCCCTTGGGGGGAAGCGTGCATCTTGACTTCAGTGCCTTAGTGCGCGAGCTGGGGACGCCTTCCAAGCTCGTTGTCAGCTCGACGCCGGAACTGGCCGAAGAGGTCGAAAAGGAAGCTCGAGAGCGCGTCGGACCGAAACGCGGTGCTTCTTATCTCTACCGCAAGCCAGTGTACGCAATCCCATCAGAATTATTTTCCGGAATAGAATCCAGCCCGGCAGAGGTTCTGCGCGAATTAGGGTTGGCCACCACATTCGTTACAGCATCGCCTTTCGCTGACATAGCTCGCCACTGGGCGCATGTACGATACTGCGCTACCCTCAGGAGCAATAGAAAAAAGGTCTTGGCCCTGACTCAGGCGGGCTCCGACATAGTGCACCACCATAAAGTGGCACAATCAGAACAGCTCGGAATTGGCTTAGCTCTGGTGGTGGCCAAAAGGGTCCTTGAGCGGAAATACCCCGGCTGGCTGTTTTCGAGCGTTGACGTGGATGTGGCACTCAACGCTGGCTTCATTGAAGGGGTAGGCCTAGTCCGCCAGAAGAACAAGGCGACAATGCGTCCCGATTATTTCTTGGTCGGCCGTCGCGCCGGGGGCGGAAACTCAGGGTGCAAGGTGTATGTCTTGGAGTGCAAGGGGACCCACGGGAATGCGTACCATTCGAAGCAGCAGTTGGCCACAGCTTCTCTTCAAGTAGGTTCCATTGAGGTAGGCGCTCGAACGTTGCCGAGCCTCATTGTTGCCTCTCGTCTGTCCACGAAGGGTGTTTCCGTAGACGTACTCGACCCGCCTGGCGATGACGATTTATGGGACGGGGAGTCTGAAGAGTTCGATGCATTAATATCTGAGGATCCTGGACCCCAGCAGTGGACATCGGGCAAGCCCACCTTCGAACAGTTCTTTGCACGGCAGCGAGAGCTTCTAGGGGTCGGAGAATTTCAACCCAATGAAGCAGACTTGGAGGTTGCACGCACTGAGTATGAGGCAAGCGTGGGTGAACTGCCTGTCCTATTTCAGGTGCCTGAGGACGGCAAAAAATGGCTATTCCGAATTCTGGCAAGAAATGCGACTCACTCTGTTCTGCGATTCGCGGGCGACAACACTGCTGCATCACAATTCGCCTCAACAAGAACCGCAGACTATCAGCGCTTACCCTTAGATGACCTAGCCCCAGACTGGCAGACGTTTACAGTCAGCTCCGAGTCCAACATTGATTCACATCGGTTTGTTGGCGTCGAGTATTCCATGCCACTCCCCAACGGTGCATCTCTCGAAATCTTTAGAGGGGTCGAAAAGGGGATGTATGAACGTCTTCGTGAAGGAAGAGTCAGCGCCTACCTGCGGAGAGCTCGCCAACTTCGCGGTTCGTGGGCGCCTGTTGTCACTGGAGCAGCTGCGAACGGTCCCCAGCACCAGGCTGTCTCGGTCGGAAGCGACGGAACCGGCCTGCGGATCCGTGTGGTGTAGTTGCTGCTGGCGCGCCCATCCCGGAACCGCCGGCGGAGGGCAGGCTGGGCCGTCGGGTATTCAGGTCCCTGGGTGCACTCGCTCGGCAGGAGGCAGGGGTGGTCTAACGGCAGCCGCTGGGCCGCCCCGGGCCGTCCGAGGTCACTCGCCGCCGACTGACAACGACAGAAGCCACGGCATCTGATCTGGTCAGAGCAGTGGGCTTCTTTTGTGCCGCTGCTCGGCGGAAGGGCTGATCAGTAGACCGGCCACCGATCGCAGTTGCCGGCGCTGCCACGCCCATTGAGACTCCGCCGACCTCGTCGTGCCAGCGGTGACAATCAACGCGATTTCTTCTTAGTATTGCTAAGAAATGGGGCAGCCTCCTGCAGTAGAGTCGCAACATTTTGGGCTTTGCGGTCCTCAATCGGAGGTGTTTCTCGACTTGTACACCGGGAATCGATTTCTCTAAGGATTAGATGCCGGAGTAGCGACCTCAGGATGGCGAACGGAACCGGTGCAGAAGCCTTGTATCCAGCATACGCCCCTACGGCCTGATTAATTGAGTCTACTGCCCTTTCACCTGAATGCACAAAACCTGAGCGTGCAGCGTATGATTTCTTTAGCGCCTTTTTGAGTTCATCGACATTTGAGTTGACGTCTCCTATGCGCGGCCCTGGATGCCAAGATCCGCCCGTGACGCTTCCCCTGGCCCAGTCAATGTCCGGCACCCATGCGGATAGTTCTTGCTCAAAGAACGCGTCGGTGATCCCTCGCGTGGCGTATTCGGAGAATCGCTCACCTAGCCTCATATGCGCGTTCTTTTCCAGCAGCTTCGACCTGAGCGCTTCCGCCTGCTTATCCGATAGCGCTTGCGCCTTGATGAATTTTTCCCAGCTTCTAGCCTGATCCCAGACTTCCCAACTGGGACTGAAGTCGTGAAACTCTCCAGCAAGGGTTTCGATTCCCGCTACGATCAGTGTATAAGCTGCTGCGAGGTCTGCCGCGAAAAGGAGACAGGCGCCGTAGTGAAGCCTCATGGCAGCGTTAATGACTTCCGATTTGCGATCATCAAGGGATCGTATGCCACCCAGAAGATCGCGGAATTCCCCATCTAAGTCGAAACCTTCATCAAGCGGACCCATGAGCCGACGATCAGGGAGATCAGACATGGACAAGAAAACCTTTCGGTTGGGCTCTCCCTCCATGGTGAGCGGCTGGGCAGGTATCACTTCAACCCTTCGGTCTGTCACGAGGGTTAGCGCCGCACCTATGTCGTCGGGCAGTTCAAAAGAATTCCCACCGGCATCAAGCCATCCCATCACATGGAGGTGTTGGTAAGTTGACCCCGGTATGTAGATGTGACTTGCTGGCTCTATCCGCAACAGGCCTTCCGTTTCGATCTGATTGGGGCCAGGTATGAGGATTTGTCTAAATGATTCAGCGAACTTGAATTCCTTCTTCGCTATGGCTCTGTCAAGCCGGTTCAGCCACCGGGTCAGATTCTGCATGAGCAAGATTATGCACGCACAGGGACGCCATCGTTGGAATTTTCGCACCCTCTGACATCAAATGAGACGTGCTACAGGAGCGAGGGGCCAAGCCGCAGCCCTGCACCACAAGCGCACCAGGTCGAGCGGGGAACTGCGGGGGAACCACGGTGAAGGCCGCCAAGCGGGACGAGGCAGCACCAAGGTCGTTCGCCCGGGTGAGCGCGAAAATCCGCCGCAAATGATCGCAGCTTCCCAAGCTGAGGGCTCGGCCGGCCGCCGTCGCCAGGCGCTGGCTGTCGGTACCTGCTCTGGTCGACGGCACAGGGAGCATGGCTGAGGCCGGTGGGGGTGCAGCGAGGCACACGCGTACGTGATCGATTGGCACACCCGCCGTCGTGGCGGACTGTCGTCGGCTGAGGTTCAGACAGGGCGCATCGAAAGGGCCGCCCGTCGGCCGAGCGAGACAAAGCTGGGCCGTCTCTGGGCCGTCCGAGGCCGCTCGACAGCAGCCAATGACGACCAACGACGACCACCAGGCCCACGAGCCCACCACCCCTGAGCAGCAAGAACCCAGCTCACCAACATCCCCGGCAAGACCCAGGGCAAGAAGAAGTAACGCGACCCTGATCAGCCCCGACCTGCCATTTCGTGGCAGGCCGGGGCCTTTTTGGTGGGGCTAGGCCGTCAGGCGATGCCGCGGAGCCAGTCCTCCACGCGCTCGCCCACTTCGCCGACTGTGGTGATGTCGCCGTGCCCTGGGCACACCACCGTCTCGGGGGGCAGGGTGACGAGGCGCTCGCGGAGCGACTGGATCATCGCCTGGAAGTCGGAGTCCTCCGGCCCGATGGTTCCGGGGCCGCGCGAGAACAGCATGTCCCCGGTGAAGACGCTGTGCAGCGCCGGATCGTACAGACTTACGGATCCCGGTGTGTGCCCCGGAGTATGACGTACCGTCATGGTGGTTCCGGCGATGTCGATCACCCGGCCGTCGACGAGTTCCTCGTCGGGGACACGGCTGGGATAGCTGCGGCGCCACAGCTCCAGGTCGTCCGGGTGCAGCATGATCGGAGCGCCGGTGTGGTCCGACAGAGCCACCGCCGCGTCGACGTGTCCGCTGTGTGCGTGGGTGCACACGATCGCCACCACTCGGCGGTCGCCGAGCGCCGTGGCGATGACGTCCGGCTCGTGTGCGGCGTCGACCACCATGACCTGCTCGTCGTCACCGACGATCCACACGTTGTTCTCCATCGGCGTGTCACCGGCGTCCGCCCCGGCCAGGACGCCGGTCGTCACCACGCACTCGACCCGGGCGGTCACGACGGCACCGCCGGGTGCGCTCGGCCGCGGGCGGCCACCCGCGCTGTGGGGTCTTTTGCCTGCGGTTCCATGGAAACAGCCCCTTTCCGGATGAGGCCCTCTATCCAGTGGACCCCGCCGGGCATGCGGCAGCAACCGGCAGGCCTTCCCCTCCCCAGGGTGTATGTGGTGACCTGCAGGAACTCATGGCCCGCCTGCGTCACGTCTTGATCGATGCCGCCCCTGCCCAGGGGCCAAAGCGACAGGCATGGGTGGATCTGTTGGTGATCACGCCGACGGAAGGCCTGACGACGACTGGGGCAGGGTCGCATGGAGTACGACGCATTCCTGGCGAAGGCAGCCGAGCGGGCGGGCGTCCCCCCGACGTCGCGGAAACCTCACCAGCGCCACCTTCGAGGTGCTTGCCGACCGGATCAGCGGGGGAGAGGCCCAGGACCTCGCGGAGTCGCTGCCGGACCCGCTGAAAAGCTGGTTGCGCACGGACGAGGAGATCGCGAAGGGCTACGGGGCCAACTCGTTCGTCCGGCGTGTGGCGGACCGCGCGGAAGTGCCCCATGACCTCGCGGAGGCCGGGATCCGCGCGGTCCTGGCCACCCTGAGGGAAGCGGCCGGAGACCGAGACCAGGGGTTTCGCGACGCGACCGCCCAGTTGCCCAGGGAGTACGACATCCTGCTGTCCACACCCGCGGGCCCGGGCGTCGCCGGCTAGCCAACGTTTCGTCAACTGCGCCGCCGCGCGCGGTTGTCAGGGGTCCCGGACACCTGCTCCGGGCCGCCCCCGTACAGGCCGGGGATGTGAACCATTCCCTACGGAGCTGGAACCCCCGGAAGCCGGCCACGCGTTGGAGACCGTAGCCTCGCGGCGCGCTCGAAGCGGATCGGCGGCCGGCCGGCAACGGAGTTGATACGCCGGCTGCCGCGGACACCGCGCCGTGGCGAGGTCGGATGGGGCTCGTGGTGGTGATTCGCGGCGTGCGGGCGCATCTGTGCGCCGTTGATGCGCCCAGTGGAGCGGGCATGGAATGGGCGGGGGCACCTGGCCCCCGTGTCGAGGAGGACCCATGCCCGAATCCCCGAGCACCACGACCGACCCCACCCAGGACCGCGACGGCGAACAGCCCGCCCAGATCAGCAGCCTGCCGTTGGTGGCCGCCTGCGGCTGCGGCTCGGGGTGCGGCTGCGGCTGCCAGCAGGGCGCGCCCTGCCAGTGCGGCTGAGGGAGGCGGCGGTGGAGGGGCTCCGGTGCTCCGGGGCCCCCTCGTCGTGTACGGATCACTGAACGAGTAGCCATACCGGGACGTGCGGGCCCAGCATGGAGGGAGGGACATCGCAGGGAGGTGTGACCATGACCAGGTTCATGGACGTCCACCACGGTATGGAAGGCATCACGGCCGACCAGCTGGCGCAGGCCCACCAGGCCGACCTCGCCATCGAGCAGGAGGAGAACGTGCACTTCGAGGCCGCCTGGGCGGACCCGGAATCCGGCA
Organism: Streptomyces sp. SID1328; assembly: GCF_009865595.1. Taxonomy (NCBI): domain Bacteria; kingdom Bacillati; phylum Actinomycetota; class Actinomycetes; order Kitasatosporales; family Streptomycetaceae; genus Streptomyces; species Streptomyces sp. SID1328. Next base: position 8,418 of record NZ_WWKH01000269.1, read on the forward strand.
CGGTCTACTGCCTGTCCGAGGCCCCCTCGGCCGAGGCGGTCCAGCGCATCCACGAACGCGCCGGACACAGGCCGGACGAGGTGCACCCGGTACCGCTCCAGGTCTGAGCGACGTCGAGGCCGGATTACGCGCCGGCCGGACGTCCGGCCCGGTGCATCACCGTGACCACCGCCGCCACGAGCACCGACATCACGCACCCCGTGGCCAGTACCGGGCTCGGGGTGAAGGTGACCGCGAGGAGGGCGAGGACGCCTGCCGCCCACATGACGTCCATGGCGCCGAACTTGGTCGACCCCCGGTGCAACAGCCGCAGCACCGCGACGTACAGCGCGACCGGCGCCGTGTACGCCGCCGCGACCACCGGCCGGTCGAGGTGCGCGTGCCCCGTGAGGTGCGCGATCTCGACGGCGAGCCCGGCGGCGACGGCTGCTGCGGAGGCGTAGACGAAGTAGTGGCCGTAACCCCAGCGGAGCGCCGTCCCGAGGGAGTTGAGTTTCCCGGCCGCGCTCTGGGTGAAGTACAGCCACCACATGGCGAAGACGGTGAGGACGCCGCCGACCGCGTGCGGGGCGATGTCGCCGAGGGAGACCTCGGTGTCGAGGGCGGCGCGGACGGTGCCGGTGGCCGCGGTGATGGACTCACCGAGGACGATCAGGGTGAACAGGCCGTACCGCTCGGCGATGTGGTGCGGGTGCCACGTGGTCTGGCCGGCGCGCTCCGCCCAGGCGGGGACGGCGAGTTCGGCGACGACGAGCACGAGGAAGGACGGCAGCCCGGCGTCGTCCGGCAGCCACAGCCGCGCGACCCAGCCGATCTGCAGGACAAGAATGCCGACCGCGTACCGCAGACACGTCCGCCGCCGCTCCGGATCGCTGTGGGCGGCGCGCAGCCACTGGCTCACCATGGCCAGCCGCATCACGACGTACCCGTACGTGATGACCGTGAAGTCGTAGTCCTCCAGCGCCTTCGACGCCCCCGCCGCCAGCACCAGCGCGCCGGCGATCTGAAGCAGCGTGAGCAGGCGGTACGGCACGTCGTCCGTGTCGTACGCCGAGGCGAACCAGGTGAAGTTCATCCACGCCCACCAGATGGCGAAGAACACGAGCGCGTAGCCGAGAAGTCCGTGGCCGAGCCTCCCGGCGGCGAGCTCGTGCTCGAAGGCCGCGGCGGTCTGGGCCACCGCGGTGACGAAACAGAGGTCGAAGAACAGCTCCAGCACGGTGGCCGTACGGTGCCGTTCGGTACTGGGGCGGGGGAGCATGGGGCGGTGCCAGGGGGTGGGGTGGGCCATAACGGGCCATGGTGCCGTACGGCCGGGGCCGCGGGGTGGGCGGACGCGTGACGGGTCACTTCCTGCCAGGGCCCACCTGCTGTCCTCGGCGAACGCCCACACCCTGCGCCGGCGCCCGCGGGCAGGCCGCTCGCTCAGCAATTCGCGCTGTACCGCACACACCCCGGTGACGAGTGGCTCTTCTCCCAGTCGTGCCGCTCGCCCGCCAGCGCGCCGCCCAGCAGGAGGGCCAGCAGCAGGTGGGCGATCGCCGTCCAGCGGGCGCGGAAGACCGCCGCGAGTACGACCAGGACGAGCGCCGCGATCTGCAGCACCCGCAGCCGTTCCATGAACGCCAGTTCCGCCGCGTCGATCCGGGCCTGTTCGCCCTGCGCCGCCCACACCTCCAGGCCGACGCCGTATATCGCGTCCAGTACCACCCAGCCGGTCTCCAGCAGGAACAGGGGGATCGCCAGGGCGAGGTCCACGCCCGGGCGGGTCCGGCGCGACCAGGGGAACCGGCGTCTCGGGGCCGGGTGGGTTTCCGTCATGGAGGCAGAGTGCGGCCGGCAGGCGGGGCCGCACATGAGCACCCGTACTCAAAGAGGGCGGCTCAGCCCGCTGTGCCCTCCTGCTGGATCTCGTCCGCGTGTTCGCCCGTCACCAGGTACACGACCCGCTTCGCGACGGCCACCGCGTGGTCCGCGTAGCGCTCGTAGTAGCGGCCGAGCAGGGTGACGTCGACCGCCGTCTCGATGCCGTGCTTCCAGCGGTCGTCGATGAGGTGCTGGAAGAGGGTGCGGTGGAGGAGGTCCATGTCGTCGTCGTCCTGCTCCAGCTGGAGCGCGAGGTCGACGTCCTTGGTGATGATGACCTCTGCCGCCTTCGCCATGAGGCGCTGCGCGAGCTGGCCCATCTCCAGGATGGTGGCGTGCAGGTCCTGCGGGACCGCGCGCTCGGGGAACCGCAGCCGGGTCAGCTTGGCCACGTGCTGGGCGAGGTCGCCCGAGCGCTCCAGGTCGGCCGACATCCGCAGCGAGGTGACGACGATGCGCAGGTCCGTCGCCACCGGCTGTTGCCGCGCCAGTAGGGCTATAGCCCGCGCCTCCAGGTCGTGCTGGAGTTCGTCGACCCGCTGGTCGGCCTCGATCACGCTCTCGGCCAGCTTCAGGTCGGCGTCCAGGATGGCGGTGGTGGCGCGCCCGATGGCGGAGCCGACCAGCCGGGCCATCTCCACCAGACCGTCGCCGATCGAGTCCAGTTCCTCGTGGTACGCGTCCCGCATCAGGTTCCCTCTCCTACTACGTGTCGTCGGGGGGCCCAAGCCCGTGGCCGGTGCGAACCCCACGCTCCCACGTTCCGTCCCGTACGCGTCCGTTTCCGCCCTCCCGAATGAACCACCACTGGATGGAAGGTGAACTCTGGGCGACGAGTGCCCGAGGTCGCACGACGGTGGCTGTGGCCAGGGTGGACGCCATGCCTAACCTGGTGACATGGACGTGAACGCGGCGGTCGCCGCAGCGGCAGCGATCGCCGGTGTACTCACCGGTGTCATCGCCATGCTGGCGTTCCGCTGGAGCGAACGCGACCAGAAGCGCCCCACCCGTACCTCCCTGCACACCGACGAGGTGCTCCCGCCCGGCGTGGACACCGTGCTCTCGGTGCTCCGCTCCTCCGCCGTCGTCCTCGACGAGGCCGACGCCGTGGTCAAGGCCAGCTCCGCCGCGTACGCCCTCGGACTCGTCCGGGGCGGCAAGCTCGCCGTGGAGCCGATGCTCCAGATGGCGCGCGACACCCGGCGCGACGGGGAGATACGACAGGTCGAGCTGGACCTGCCCCGGCGCGGCACCGGACGGGGCGAGGCCCTGGCCGTGTCCGCCCGCGTGGCCCCGCTCGGCTCCCGGCTGGTGCTGCTGCTGGTCGAGGATCTGACCGAGGCCCGCCGCATCGAGGCGGTACGCCGTGACTTCGTGGCCAATGTGAGCCACGAGCTGAAGACCCCCGTAGGAGCGCTCTCCCTGCTCTCCGAGGCGGTCATGGACGCCTCCGACGAGCCCGACGCGGTCCAGCGCTTCGCCGGGCGGATGCAGATCGAGGCCACCCGGCTGACCAACCTCGTCCAGGAGCTGATCGACCTCTCGCGGGTGCAGAACGACGACCCGCTGGAGGACGCCGAGCCGGTGCGCGTGGAAGAGCTGGTCGCCGAGGCCGTCGACCGCTGCCGCCACCAGGCCGGTACGAAGCAGATCACCATGGCCACCGCCATCCAGGACCCGCCCGGCGCGGTACGGGCCGGCCTGCACGTGTGGGGCAACCGCGGCCAGCTCGCCGCCGCCCTCGGCAACCTGGTCGAGAACGCGGTCAACTACTCCCCGGCCCACACCCGCGTCGGCATCTCCGCCCGCCGGATCTCCGCCCCGGGCGGCGAGCTGATCGAACTCGCCGTCACCGACCAGGGCATCGGCATCTCCGACAAGGACAAGGAGCGCATCTTCGAGCGCTTCTACCGCGTCGACCCCGCCCGCTCGCGCGCCACCGGCGGCACCGGCCTCGGTCTCGCCATCGTCAAGCACGTGGTCGCCTCGCACGGCGGCGAGGTCTCGGTCTGGAGCGCCGAGGGCCAGGGCTCCACCTTCACCCTGCGGCTGCCGGAGGCGGGCGTCGCCCGCGACCGCGCCGCCAGGCATCCCGGACTCGACGACGCGTCCGGTCCCGCCGATCAGTCCCCGTACGCTTCGCTTCCCTCCCCGGAGGTCCTTCCGTGACCCGAGTGCTCGTCGTCGAGGACGAGGAGTCCTTCTCCGACGCCCTGTCGTACATGCTGCGCAAGGAGGGTTTCGAGGTCGCCGTCGCCGCGACCGGCCCCGACGGCCTGGACGAGTTCGAACGCAACGGCGCCGACCTGGTGCTGCTGGACCTGATGCTGCCGGGGCTGCCCGGCACCGAGGTGTGCCGCCAGTTGCGCGGCCGCTCCAACGTCCCGGTGATCATGGTGACCGCCAAGGACAGCGAGATCGACAAGGTCGTCGGCCTGGAGATAGGGGCCGACGACTACGTCACCAAGCCCTTCTCCTCGCGCGAGCTGGTCGCCCGTATCCGCGCGGTGCTGCGCCGGCGCGGCGAGCCGGAGGAGGTCACCCCGGCGGCGCTGGAGGCCGGCCCGGTCCGGATGGACGTCGACCGCCATGTGGTGACGGTGTCCGGGGCCAAGGTCGACCTGCCGCTGAAGGAGTTCGACCTGCTGGAGATGCTGCTGCGCAACGCCGGCCGGGTGCTGACCCGGATGCAGCTCATCGACCGGGTGTGGGGCGCCGACTACGTGGGCGACACCAAGACCCTCGACGTCCATGTGAAGCGGCTGCGCGCCAAGATCGAGCCGGACCCGGGCGCGCCGCGCTATCTGGTGACGGTGCGCGGGCTCGGCTACAAGTTCGAGCCGTAGGCCGCGAGAGCGGTCCGTACGTGACTGAGGGGGCTCCCGGCCGGGAGCCCCCTCAGTCACGCGTACGTGCTCACTGCCCCGCGGACGCCGACGCGGAGTCGCTCGGGGAGGAGGCGGGGGAGGAGGCGGAGGCGGACGAGCCGGCCTTGTCGCCCTCGGGCTTGTCGCTCGCGGACGGGCTGCCCGACGGCGAAGAGGTCGCGGCGGCGGGCGCGGACGGCACCTCGCTGGGGCCCCAGTCGCTGAAGTAGCTGGTCGCGGGGACGACGAAGGCGTGCAGGCCGACCGCACCGGTCTTGCTGAAGGTGAAGGTGACCTTCTGCGCGTTGCCGTTCTGGACCGCCTCGCGGCCGCTGGCCAGCATGGCGGAGGCGTTGCCCTTGCCGCCGATGACGAGGCGGCCGTGGGCCGGGACGGTGAGCGTTCCGCCCTTGGCGGGCTTCAGCTCGACCTTCTGGTCGCTGCCGTCGACGGCGATCGACTGGAGGTCCTGGTCGGTCGAGCCGCCGTTGAACAGCGTGGCGGCGACGGCGGCCGGGCCGTTGGCCTTGGCGTCGGGCTGGGTGATGATCAGGGCGTTCTGCACCTTGATGGCCCCGACGCTGGTCTCGGCGTTGTCCGGCCGGATCTCCAGGGTCTGGGCGTTGTTGCCGGCGCCGCAGGCGGCGAGCGAGGCGATCGAGAACGCGAGGGCGGATGCGGCGAGGGCGCCGCGTCGAAGGCTGCTGCTCACGGCGGCGGCAACTCCTTGAACGCACAGGGGCGGCTGTCCTGTAAAGCCGCCCTAAGGATCTGTCAGCGCCCACAGGCTACCGAGCCGTTCACGCGCCGCCGCACCCGACCCTCCCCAACTGCCCCGCTTCCGTCCCGCTGGGCGTACCGGGCGCCCCGCTGATCACCGGCCACGAGCTTCCCGTCCGCCATTCGGATAACGCCGTGCGACGCCGTTGACGGCATCCCGGTGACACGGCGCGACACTCCGGGCGGCATTTCCGGGAAGGAATATGCGCGTGTCCGGAATTGATCACCGCCGGGTGGCGTGATCAATTCCGGAATCGTCTCGTACCCGACTCCGGTCATCGAACGAAGGAGCGGAAGCCGTACGCCTGGAAGCGGTCAAACCGGGACATTCAACCAATCGGGGCGGCTCTCTGAGGCGTGTGACGTAGATGTTTCACTCTGCACGCAGAGTGGCTCCCACCTGCGAATTCCCGCTTCCGCAGGTGGCCCGCAGCACGTCCCGGTTGCTGTTGTCAAGCCCCGAGATATGCCCTGACCTGCGAAAACGCCATTCAGAAGACGCCGTATCCGTGTTACCCTGGATAGCCACGGAAGGGGTACCTGTCACATGACGTTCAAGGTTGGCGACACCGTGGTCTATCCCCATCACGGGGCCGCGCTGATCGAGGCAATCGAAACTCGTCAGATCAAAGGCGTGGACAAGACCTACTTGGTGCTGAAGGTCGCCCAGGGCGACCTGACGGTACGTGTGCCAGCGGACAATGCGGAGTTCGTCGGCGTGCGTGATGTGGTCGGTCAGGACGGTCTGGACCGGGTCTTCGAGGTGCTGCGCGCGCCGTACGCCGAGGAGCCCACGAACTGGTCGCGCCGCTACAAGGCAAATCTGGAGAAGCTCGCCTCCGGCGACGTCATCAAGGTCGCGGAAGTCGTGCGTGACCTGTGGCGCCGCGAGCGCGAGCGCGGACTCTCCGCCGGTGAGAAGCGCATGCTCGCCAAGGCCCGCCAGATCCTGGTGAGCGAGCTGGCCCTCGCGGAGAACACCAACGAGGACAAGGCCGAGGCGCTGCTCGACGAGGTACTCGCCTCCTGACACGGAGCGGGCGGCGTGCCCCGCCCGCCTTCACGTCCAGCGCAGCAAAAATGCCGTGGTGCCCGATGACACTCACCCTGTCGCCGGGCGCTGCGGCATATTCGTCCCCGCATGCCTCCTGTGCACTGCCCCTGTCGTTCAACCCCCCCTGTGTTGCTCTCGCATCCGGGGGTGGACGGCTCGACCGCGGTTCACGGAAAGGGTCCGGTCAAGGCGTCGCGCCCGGCGCTCCTCCAGGCCATACCCACCGGCCCCGAGCACACAAACCTGACAGGAACCGATGTCTGACGAATCGCGTCCCGCGCCCGCCGAGCCGCGCCAGGACAGCCGTGTCGCCGCCGTGATCCCGGCCGCCGGCCGGGGCGTACGCCTCGGTCCGGGCGCCCCCAAGGCGCTCCGGGCGCTGAACGGCACCCCCATGCTGATCCACGCGATCCGCGCCCTGGCCGCCTCCCGGCACGTCTCCCTGGTGGTCGTCGTCGCCCCGCCGGACGGCGCCGCCGAGGTCAAGTCGCTGCTGGACGCGCACGCGCTGCCCGAGCGCACGGACTTCCTGGTCGTGCCCGGCGGGGAGAGCCGCCAGGAGTCGGTCCGTCTGGGCCTGGACGCCCTGCCCCCCGCCTATGACGTCGTCCTGGTGCACGACGCCGCCCGCCCCCTCGTCCCCGTCGACACCGTGGACACGGTCGTCGAGGCGGTGCGCGACGGCGCCCCGGCCGTGGTCCCGGCGCTGCCGCTGGCCGACACGGTCAAGGAGGTCGAGCCCGCGGCCGTCCCCGGCGAGCCCGAGCCGGTGCTCGGCACCCCCGTCCGGGCCCGGCTGCGCGCCGTACAGACCCCGCAGGGCTTCGACCGGGCCACGCTGATCCGCGCCCACGAGACGGTCACCGAGGACGTCACCGACGACGCGAGCATGGTCGAGCGGCTGGGCGAGCGGGTCGTGACCGTGCCCGGTCACGAGGAGGCGTTCAAGGTGACCCGGCCGCTGGACCTCGTCCTCGCCGAGGCGGTCCTCACCCGCAGGAGGCTCAACGATGGCTTCTGAGATCCCCGCGCTGCCCCAGGTGGGCATCGGCACCGACATCCACGCCTTCGAGGACGGCCGCGAGCTGTGGTGCGCCGGGCTGAAATGGGAGGACGCCGGGCCGGGCCTGGCCGGGCACTCCGACGCCGACGTGGTCGCGCACGCCGCCTGCAACGCGCTGTTCTCCGCCGCCGGCCTCGGTGACCTGGGGCAGCACTTCGGCACCGGCCGGCCCGAGTGGTCCGGCGCCTCCGGGGTCGTCCTGCTCACCGAGGCGGCCCGGATCGTGCGGGACGCCGGCTTCGCCATCGGCAATGTGGCGGTGCAGGTCGTCGGGCCGCGCCCGAAGATCGGCAAGCGGCGGGACGAGGCGCAGCGGATTCTCAGCGCCGCCGCCGGGGCACCGGTCTCCGTCTCCGGCGCGACCACCGACGGACTCGGTTTCCCCGGCCGGGAGGAGGGGCTGATGGCGGTCGCCACGGCCCTCGTGGTGCGCGTGTCGTAGGGGCGTGCGAGGGTACCCGCACAGCCATCGTCGATCGAGGAGGATCTTCATGTCCGCAGCGCTGTCCGACCGGCTCAAGTCCCTGCTGGACACGCCCGTGTTCATCGTCCTCGGCACCCTCCAGCCCGACGGCAGTCCGCAGATGTCACCGGTGTGGGTGAAGCGGGACGGGGACGACGTCCTCATCTCCACCACGGTCGGCCGGCGCAAGGAGAAGAACCTCAGGCGCGATCCGCGGGTCACCGTCGTCGTCATGGACCCGGAGAACCCCTACGAGTACGCCGAGATCCGCGGCACCGCCGAGCTGACCACCGAGGGCGGCCAGGCCCTCATCGACGAGCTGTCCCTGAAGTACACCGGCAAGAAGTACGCCGAGTTCAACCCGGCCTCCGCCAACGACGCCGAGCGTGTCGTGGTCCGCATCACCCCGCGCAAGGTGGTCGGCAGCCTCTAAGGCGTGTCCGCAAAGTCCCGCCTGGCCTCCGGGCAGACGGCGCTACTTTGCGGACACCCCCTAGCGGACCCGTAGGGGACAGCACGGAGCGGCGATGTCACCGTCCGGTGGCATCGCACGGCCCCGCTCCCACTACCCTGGTGTGGTGACCATTCGCCTGTACGACACCAGCGCCCGGCAGATCCGCGACTTCACCCCGGTCCAGCCGGGCTGTGTCTCGATCTACCTGTGTGGCGCCACCGTGCAGGCGGCACCGCACATCGGGCACATCCGCTCGGGCCTGAACTTCGACATCATGCGCCGCTGGTTCGAGTACCGCGGCTACGACGTGACGTTCATCCGCAACGTCACGGACATCGACGACAAGATCATCAACAAGGCCCACGAGCAGAAGCGCCCCTGGTGGGCCATCGGGTACGAGAACGAGCGGGCGTTCAACGACGCCTACGCCGCGCTCGGCTGCCTGCCGCCCACCTACGAGCCCCGCGCCACCGGCCACATCACCGAGATGACCGAGATGATGCAGGGCCTCATCGAGCGCGGCCACGCCTACGAGGCCGACGGCAACGTCTACTTCGACGTGCGCTCCTTCGACGGCTACCTGGAGCTGTCCCGCCAGGAGCTGGACAACCTGCTCCAGCCGTCCGGCGAGGGCGAGACCGGCAAGCGGGACCCGCGCGACTTCGCCATGTGGAAGGCGGTCAAGCCGGGCGAGCCGAGCTGGCCGACGCCCTGGGGGCCCGGCCGCCCCGGCTGGCACCTGGAGTGCTCGGCCATGGCGCACAAATACCTCGGCACCGTCTTCGACATCCACGGCGGCGGCCTGGACCTGATCTTCCCGCACCACGAGAACGAGATCGCCCAGGCCAAGGCGTTCGGCGACGACTTCGCCCAGTACTGGGTGCACAACGCCTGGGTGACCATGGCGGGCGACAAGATGTCCAAGTCGCTGGGCAACAGCGTGCTGGTCTCCGAGATGGTCAAGCAGTGGCGTCCCATCGTCCTGCGCTACTACCTCGGCACCCCGCACTACCGCTCGATGATCGAGTACAGCGAGGAGTCGCTGCGCGAGGCCGAGGTGGCGTTCGCGCGCATCGAGGGCTTCGTGCAGCGCGCGCTGGAGAAGGCCGGGGGCGAGGTCGAACCGGCCACCGAGGTGCCGCCGGCGTTCGCCGAGGCGATGGACGACGACCTGGGCGTGCCGCAGGCCCTCGCCGTCGTGCACACCACGGTCCGTCAGGGCAACAGCGCGCTGGCCGCCGACGACAAGGAGGCGGCCGTCGCCCGCCTCGCCGAGGTGCGCGCCATGCTCGGCGTCCTCGGACTCGACCCGCTGGACCCCCAGTGGGCCGGTGAGGGCGGCGAGCGCGGCGAAGACCTCCACGGTGTGGTGGACAGCCTCGTCCGGCTCGTCCTGGAGCAGCGCGAGTCCGCGCGCGGCCGCAAGGACTGGGCCACCGCCGACGCCATCCGCGACCAGCTCGGCCAGTCCGGCCTGGTCGTCGAGGACAGCCCGCAGGGCCCGCGCTGGAGCCTCGGCCCGCGCTAGCCACACGGCTTGATCGAGTGTGCCGCCCGGCGATCCGGGCGGCACACTGCATACATACGTACGAACGCTTACGGAGACGGGTAACTCATGGCGAACAACCGCCGCATGTCAGGCAAGAAGGGTGCCCAGGTCGGCAGCGGCGGCCAGCGGCGCCGTGGCCTGGAGGGCAAGGGCCCCACGCCCCCGGCCGAGATGCGCAAGGGTCACGCCAAGCAGCGTGCCGCCGCCGCCAAGGTCCGCCGCGCCCAGGGCCGTCCGCCGCAGCGCAAGGGCGGCGGCCGCTCCGCCTCCGAGCTGGTCGTCGGCCGCAACCCGGTGTACGAGGCCCTGCGCGAGGGCGTGCCCGCCACCACGCTGTACGTCCAGCAGTTCATCGACAACGACGAGCGCGTCCGCGAGGCCCTCCAGCTCGCCGCCGAGCGCGGCAACATCAACCTGATGGAGGCTCCGCGCCCCGAGCTGGACCGGATGACCAACGGCCTGAACCACCAGGGCCTCGTCCTCCAGGTCCCGCCGTACGAGTACGCGCACCCCGAGGACCTCGCGGCGGCCGCCTACGACAAGGGCGAGGACCCGCTGATCGTCGCGCTCGACGGCGTCACCGACCCGCGCAACCTCGGCGCCGTCGTCCGCTCCGTCTCCGCCTTCGGCGGCCACGGCGTGGTCGTGCCCGAGCGCCGTTCGGCCGGCATGAGCGCCGGCGCCTGGAAGACCTCGGCCGGTACGGCCGCGCGTACGCCGGTCGCCCGTGCCACCAACCTCACCCGTGCGCTGGAGCAGTACAAGAAGGCCGGGATCACCGTGGTCGGTCTGGCCGCCGACGGCGAGGCCGAGGTGGGCGACCTGCCGGCGCTGTCCGGCCCGGTCGTCATCGTGGTCGGCAGCGAGGGCAAGGGCCTGTCCCGCCTGGTCGGCGAGACCTGCGACCACCGCGTCCGCATCCCCATGCCGGGTGGCGCGGAGTCCCTCAACGCCGGTGTCGCCGCCGGTGTCGTGCTGTACGAGGCGTCCCGCCGCCGCTCCTGAACGACCGTTCGCCGATTCCCCCGGATGCGGTAATTCCGGGGGATGACCGGCGTTCACGATGACTTTGACGCGGCCCGGACACATCGGGCCGGTCAAGGCAGTGTCCTAACTCGGCGTCACTCGGTTAGATGAGTGTGGACACCAGAACACCCCGCACTCCCACGGGGGACCGCTCGTCGGGCTTCGACGACGCTCCCGCGCTGAGCATGGTGAAGGTGCCGAGCGATCCGGCGCAGGTCATCGTCAATCACGCCAGCTTCCGCGTGCAGTTGGGGACGGCGGGCAGGCGAGCCCAGTCCCCGAGAATCGGCCGGCCCCTGAGCGCTCAGGACCCCGCGCGCATGTCCGCCGCGGGTCCGGCGGGCGGGGCCGCGGGCCGGCGCCGTCCGGTCGTCTGGAGCGGCCGGTCCGCGCCCGGCGACACCGGCACCCACCGCCTGCTCCAGGCCGTCCGGGGCAGCAGCGTGCGCCACCCCGACGAACCGGCCGGTGCCACCCAGGTCATCCCGCGCCTCGACCCGGACCACACCGGCTACGCGGACGCCTACGACCGGCTCGACCCGACCGTCGAGACCCCCGTCCTCGGCCACCAGCGCACCGGCCCCGACGGCGGCACCCGCCTGCTGCCCCACATGCGCCCGGTCGGCAGCGCCTACGACGAGCCCCCGTACGACCAGCCGCCGTACGACGAATCGGTTTACGCGAGCGACGAGTTCGACCCCGACGAGCCGGCCCTCCGGCCCTCCGGCTCACGGGCCGCCCGGCGCGGCGACGACCCGGCGCGGCACGCGTACTACCCCGGCCGCCGGATGAACCTCGGCGTGGTGCTGCTCCCGCTGCGCGTCTTCCTCGGCTTCATCTCGACCTACGCCGGCATGGGCAAGCTGTGCGACCCCGTCTACTTCGACGGCGGCGAGCGCGGCTCCATGGTCAAGTGGCTCAACACCCTGCACCCGTGGGACGTGGCGGAGCCGCTGCGCCAGTTCGCGCTGCACCACCCGGTGGGCTCCGGACTGGTCATCGCCTTCCTCCAGGTCGTGGTCGGCGTGCTGACCGTCCTGGGCTGCTGGCAGCGGGTCGCCGCGGTGGTGGGCGCGCTGCTCTCGGCCGCGCTCATCGTCACCGTGAGCTGGAAGACGGTCCCGGCGTACGACGCGCCCGACATCATCTACCTGGCCGCCTGGTCCCCGCTGGTCATCGCGGGCGCCCCGGTGTACTCCGTGGACGGCAGGCTCGCGGGCAGCGCCTGGCGCACGCTGGGCCCGCGCGCCGCCCTCTGGGACCTGCGCCGGTACGTGCTGCGCCGGGGCGCGCTGATCACGGC
>NZ_WWKH01000270.1:0-9163 GCF_009865595.1 Streptomyces sp. SID1328
ACGAGATCGGCACCCACTTCAACGGGCACTTCTGCGGCGCCAAGGGCGGCGGCGACTGGAGTGTCGAGGAGTGGAAGAGCGAGATCGACCAGTTCTACTCGTTCGTGGAGCACTGGAAGTCCAATACCGGCTACAAGGACATCGACCCGCTGCCCTTCGACTTCAAGAAGGAGGTCACCGGCGGCCGGGCGCCCTGTCTGGAGGGCCAGAAGAACCTGCTGAAGGCCATCAAGAGCTACGGCTGGCGCTACGACGCCAGTTCCGCGGGCGACTTCCAGATCTGGCCGGCGAAGAAGGACGGCGTCTGGGACTTCCCGCTCCAGATGCTGCCGTACGAGTCCGGCAAGTACCAGGGCCTGTCCATGGACTTCAACTTCCTGTACAACCAGTCGGACGGCGAGACGCAGGGCAACGCGGCCGAGTTCCCCAAGTGGGAGCAGCAGACGGTCGATTCGTACATGGCCGGTTTCAACCGGGTGTACTACGGGAGCCGGGCGCCGCTGTTCATCGGCAACCACTTCGAGGACTGGAACGGCGGCATCTACATGCGGGCCATCGACCAGGTGGTCAAGAACGTGTGCACCAAGAAGGGCGTGAAGTGCGTGTCCTTCAAGGAACTGGCCGACTGGATGGACGTCCAGACACCGCAGACGCTCGCGCGGCTGCGCACCCTGGACCCCGCCCAGTCGCCTGACTGGTCGTCGGTCGTCAAGTGACCTGTGAAACAGTCTGGTTCCACTTGTGCATCCCGTCTTCACACCCGCCGCACACGGCGTGCGAAGATGCGTTCACCCGGTCTCTGTCACCGGAGTCCCGGTCTGTGTACCGGCGTAGAGGGGAACATCATTGAAGTCAAGAAAATTGAGCCGTAAGCGGAGCCGCGCCACCATAATCTCGGCGGCGGCCGCCTCCGTGGTGGCGGGCGTCGCCCTGCTGCCGAACTGGAGCGCGGGCGCGGCGGTCACCGACGACCCGACCGTCGACACGGCGACCAAGGCGACCTTCCAGCGGCTGGCGGACGCGGTCTTCACCGACCGCACCCAGGCCCTGGTGGGCGGTGCTTCGCAGGACCGCGAGCAGCGGACCTCCGGTTTCTCCGGCGATGTGCGCCTGTCCGGCACGCAGTCGCGCCAGGAGGACTCCGCGCTCAGCCAGCTGCGCGGCCGCAAGAGCCGCCTGGCCGCGCTGGGCGAGCAGTACAGCGCGGGCAGCACCAGCGTGAAGCTGGACGCCACGCAGGTCAAGGGACGGCGTGCCACGGTGGCCGTCACCGAGACCACGTCGCTCACGTACAAGAAGGTCACGGGCAACGAGCCCCCCACCACGGGGTTCCAGGCCCACCACGAGCTGACCTTCCAGGCGGACCGCGGCGGCAACTGGCAGCTCACGCGCATCAAGGACACCGACGAGGGTTACCTCGCGGTGAACCAGGTGGCGAAGCCCGAGGTCGCCAAGCCGACGGTGAAGGCGGACGACGGCCCGCCGGACGCGCCTCGCGCGGCCACCACGCGGCCGGCTCCGGCGAAGCCGAAGACCCTGACGGGTACCGGTTATGACTACAAGGCCATGACCGCGTACGCGACGAAGTACTGGAGCAAGTACAACACCGAGTACCCGGACTTCAACGGGGCCGGCGCCGGTGGTGACTGCACCAACTTCGTCAGCCAGGCGCTGAAGGCGGGTGGCTGGAAGCACGTTCCCGGTTACACGAACGACTTCCACAAGTGGTTCGGTACCGCCGACATCCAGTCGGACTCCTTCGTGGGTGTGAACGAGTTCTCCTGGTTCGCGCTGTCCTCGAAGCGGGTCACGAGCCTTGCGAATGTCTACCAGGCCGACATCGGCGATGTCATCCAGATGGACTTCAACAAGGACGGGTCCAAGGACCACACGATGATCGTCACCAAGCGCGACGCCCAGGGCGTGCCCTACGTGACGTACCACTCCACCAACACCTACAACCGGTCGGTGGCCAGCCTCGTCGCGTCCTACCCGACGGCGGCGTTCTACGCCTACCGCACCTGATGAGGTGACCGAGGACCCCCGCCCGGCAGCCCGCCGGGCGGGGGTCCTCGCGCGTCCGGACCCTGGTGGTCCTTTGCCGCGTGGCGGGCCGTGGATAAAGTCGGCCGTCGACCGGGTTTTGGTGGTGTGGGCTTCAGGGGGCGTGGATGAGCCGGTACGCGCGGTTGGCGTTCACCAGGAATGTGCGGGGTGTGCAGGAGGAGCGGGGCAGTGCGCAGGCGATGGCGCGGCTGCTGGCTCAGGACACCGAGGAGCCGGACCGGCTGGGGCCGGACGAGGCGGACTTCATCACGGCCCGCGACGGGTTCTACCTGGCCAGCACCGGGGAGGACGGCTGGCCGTACGTCCAGTTCCGGGGCGGGCCGCCGGGCTTCGTTCATGTGCTGGACAGCGGCACGCTGGCCTGGGTGGAGGTGCGCGGCAACCGGCAGTACATCACCGCGGGCAACCTCCGCTCCGACGACCGGGTCTCGCTGTTCTTCATGGACTACGCCAACCCCACCCGGCTGAAGATCTTCGGCCGCGCGGAGACCCGTGATCCGGCCGAATTCCCGGAACTGCACGAGCGGTTGTCCGATCTGCGCACCGACGGTCCGCTGGAGCAGCTCATGCTGATCCGGGTGGAGGGGCTGTTCTGGAACTGCCCCAAGCACATCACTCCGCGCTACTCGGAGCCGGAGCTGGCCGAGGCGCTGGAGCCGGTGCGGGAGCGGCTGCGGATGCTGGCGGAGGAGAACCTGGAGCTGCGGGAACGGCTCCAGGCGCGGGACTGAAGCGGCGCCGGCGGTCCACGGGCCGCGGCGGCGGAACCCCTCGGCGGGGTTCCCGCCGCCGCGTGCTCAGGGACCCGGCGTCACTGTGCGGCGAGGCGGGCGCGGATCAGCCACAGGCGGTTGGCGAAGCGGCGCCCGCGCGGCTGGACGTCGTACGGCCAGCGCCCCTCCCCCGCGCCGGGCTGGCCCGGCTCCTTCAGCGACTCGACCTCCCAGCCGTTGGCCTCCAGGAACGGCTCCGGCTCGTCGGTGCCGAAGATCCACGGCGTGCCGTCCTCCGCGAGCCGGTCGAGGAACGGCTTGGAGAAGGGGCTGCGCAGCAGGGTCCGGCCGAGGATGTCGAAGGCGAGGTGGCTGCCGGGCGCGGAGGCGGAGGCCAGCAGGCGCAGCAGACCGGCGGCCTGCTCCTCGGTGAGGAAGAAGGTCAGCGCCTCGGCGACCCACAGCGTGGGCCGGGTCCGGTCGAAGCCCGCCGCCTCCAGGTCGGGCAGCCACTCCTTGGTGAGGTCCGCGGAGACCTCGTGGCGCCGCACGCCGGGCTTGGCGCCCAGCGCGTCGAGGCGGCGCCGCTTCTCGGTGATGAGCGGGCCGTGGTCGACCTCGTAGACGTCGACGTCGTCGGGCCAGTCGAGCCGGAAGGCGCGGGTGTCCATCCCCGCGGCGATCAGCACGACCTGGCCTATCGAGCCGTCCGCGAGCAGGTCGCGGATCGCGTCGTCCAGGAAGCGGGTGCGGATGGAGATGAACGGCAGCAGACCGCCGCCGACATAGCGGTCGATCAGCTCGAACCCCTTGGGCTCGGCGAGGTCGCGGGCCAGCGGGTCGACGTAGAGGGCGTCCTCGCGCTCGGACTCCAGGGCGCGGGCGGCGGCCATCCACTGTGCGGTGTACGAAACGGCGTGCATGGGTGTGGTGGTCCCTTCGACAAGTGCTCGGTCTGGCAGGTCGGTTGGTGGGCGGCTCAGGTGCGGATGACCGCCTTGGTGCGCATCAGGAAGTCGCCGAGGAAGCCGTCGTGCGGCAGTCCGGGCGCGATGCGGTAGGTGGGGGTGTCGCCGACGTAGACGTTTCCGATGGTGGGCTCGTCCAGCAGTCGGTCGATCAGCTCCTCCCGCGTGGTCAGGGCGGTGACGACGAGGCTGTCCCGCAGGACGGCCGTGCCGGCTTCGGGGGTCCAGGGCGCCACCCAGACGCACGGGAAGGGCAGTTCGACACCGAGCTGGGCCGCGTCGGGCCGGTCGACCTGGTGCACGGCGGGCCGCAACGCTGCGCTGCCGTCCCCGAGTTCGGCCACGACCCCCTCCGCGCCCAGCCAGGGCCGGGTGCCTGCCGCCCGGTTCGCCAGATGGGCACCGAACGCCCGTGCTGTGGCGACGGGTTGGACCGGCAGTACGGCCTTGTCGTCCTCCGGCGCGAGCACGGGCAGCGCGCCGAGCCGTTCGGCGAGGGCCGCGCACAGCGGTGCCGGGTCGCCCTCCACGAGGACGGCGGTGGCGTTGACGCAGCCGGTGCCGCCGTGGTGGCTGACCGAGTCGACGATGGTGTCCAGGTGCTCGCGCCAGTCCACGTCGGCGGTGACGAGGATCTTGGACCGGCCGGGTCCCTGGGTCAGCACCGCCGGGTCGGTCCGGTGGCGCCGGACCGCGTCGTCGCCGCCGTACACCATGCCGAGGTCGGCGCCGCGCAGCAGCTCGTCGGCCAGCTCGTGCCCGGTGGGCAGGAACGCCACCTGGTCCGGCCCGAACCCGGCCTCGCGCAGCGCGGTGATCAGACGGTACGGGGTGAACGGCTCCCGGCGCGAGGGGCGGACGGCGACCCGGAAGCCGAGCGCCAGCGCCTCGGGCCAGAGGCTGTGGGTGCCCGGGTGGTTGCCGGCCGCGTTCACCGCGAACACCTCGCCGCGCCGGGTCCACACCGCACGCCCGGCGCGGGTGAGCGGGTCCCGCCAGTCGTCGCGGGCGTCCACCGGCCTGGCGCGCCGCGCGCTGTCGTACGCGGCCGCCAGGCGTTCACCGATGGCGCGGGTCGCGGTGCGGACGACCCCCAGGGGCACTCCGCCGACCCGGCTGACGAGGTGCTCGTGCTCGGCGACGGTCAGCCCGCCCACCCGGCCGGTGGTGAACAGCTCCGCGGCACGGGCCAGTACGGCGGCCCGCCGGTCGGGGGCCGCAGGCTCGGCACGGCGCAGCGCGGTCAGCGCACGGTGCAGGAACACCCCCGGCACCAGGCTGAGCTGGGCGACCGGTGCGCCGGAGACATCAGTGACCGTGAGCCGGTTGCGGGCGCGGTACGGGCCCCTCGGCCCGAGCGCGTCGAGCTGGGGCAGCTCCTCCTCTTCCAGCGCGGGCGGCATCAGTAGACCCCCTCGATGACCGGCTCGTTCTCGAAGGTGCCGACCGGCGCGATGTCGGCGACGGAGTCCCCGATCCCGCCCTCGGGCGGCCGGACGCGGGTGGCCAGGTCGCGTTCGAGGTTGTTGGGCAGCAGGAAGGACTTGCTGACGTGGTGGGCGACCACCCGCCCCCGCTCCCCGTAGGGGACGGGCCGGCCGGTCCCGGGGTCGACCACGCCGAAGGTGACCCAGGGGTCGAGGGTGTCGAAGACGCAGGGCCCCTCGTCGGGCAGCCCCGGCCGCTCCCCCGCGAAGCCGAGGATCATCGTGCTGCCG
Organism: Streptomyces sp. SID1328; assembly: GCF_009865595.1. Taxonomy (NCBI): domain Bacteria; kingdom Bacillati; phylum Actinomycetota; class Actinomycetes; order Kitasatosporales; family Streptomycetaceae; genus Streptomyces; species Streptomyces sp. SID1328. The sequence continues at coordinate 5,467 of NZ_WWKH01000270.1, forward strand.
TAGTTGCCGCTGAGGACGGTGTCGGGGAAGACCTCGGTGCGGTACAGGTGGCGGGAGTCGGCGTCCATCTGCGTGCCGCCCCAGCGGATCGCGCGGACCTTGTCGTTGACGAGGCCGACCAGGTCGTCCCGGCGGGCCAGCCGCTCCAGCAGGGGCGGGGTGATGGTCATGACCCCGATGTCCTGGGTGCGCAGCACCTCGGCGGCCTGGTCGATCACGTGCTCGGCGTAGGCGCCCGCCTCGGCCCCCCGGCCCTCGGCGATGGTCCGCTTGACCCAGCGCGGGTCCAGGTCGACACGGAACCCGTACCGGCCGTGGGTGGCGGCGGAGCGCTGGAAGTACTCGCCGACGATGTGCGGGCCGCCGGGCACCAGGCCGAGCCAGTCGGCGCCGCGCGGGAAGCCGTGCGCGTCGAGCGCCTCGTTGCTCCAGTGCAGGGTGCGCTCCAGCCAGTCCCGCAGCAGCACCACGCGCTTGGGGGCGCCGGTGGTGCCGCCGCTCTCGTAGACCCCGATCACGTCGGGGCGGTCGCCGTAGCCGCGCGGGACGAGGTCGGCGGCGGGCACGTGCCGCAGTTCGGCGGCGACGTTGGGGAAGCGGGCCAGGTCGGCGTGGGTGCGGATGTCGCGGCGGGGGTCGAAGTCGAAGGCGGTGGCCCGCTTGAGCCAGAACGGCGATCCGGTGTCCGGGTCGAAATGCCAGGCCATGGCGGCCTGGACGAAGGCGTCCGGGTCGGGGCGGGTGCCGTGCGGCGGTTCGAGGATGCGGTCGGTCTCGGCGATGTCCAGCGTCATGGCGCGTCCCAGGTCAGATGGTCAGGAGTGGGGTCCGGCGGCGAGGGCCACGGGGTTGCCGTCGGGATCGGTGACATAGGCGATCCGCTCGCCCCACGGCATCTCCACGGGGTCGCGCAGCAACGGGACGCCGGCCCCGGCGAGTTCCTTCAGCAGGGTGTCCAGGTCGTCGACGAGGACGAACATCTCGAACCGGACCCCGGTGCCGAGCGGCCTGTCGTACCGGGTGGCGGGCCAGTCGGCGGAGACGACGGCCAGCTCCGCCGTGCCGCGGGCGAGGGCGATGTACGTGGGCTCGCCCTCGGGTGGGTTCTGCCGCAGCCGGGTGAAGCCGAGCCGTTCGTAGAAGGCGGCGGTCGCCGGGACGTGTTCGGCGAAGACCAGGGGAAAGGCGCGTTCCTGCATGGCGGGTCGGCTCCTGTCGTCGGGGGTGGTCATGGCTGGAGCCGGGTGACGTGCCAGTCGGCGCCGTCGCGCTCGTAGCGCAGCCGGTGGTGCATCCGGTCGGAGCGGGCCGACCAGAACTCCACCTCGTGCGGGACCAGCCGGTAGCCGGTGAACCGGGCTGGGCGGTCCAGGGCGGCGCCGGTGGCGGCGAGGGACTCGGCGGCGGCGCGCAGCGCGTCGGGGTCGGTGAGGGGCTCGCTCTGCTGGGACGCGGCGGACATGGCGTGCAGCGGGACGGGCCGGGCGTGCCAGAGGGCGTCCGCCTCGGCCTCTCCGATGGGGACGGCGGGGCCGCCGATGCTGATCTGCTGGGCGGTCTCGCGCCAGTAGAGCAGCCCGGAGGCCCAGCCGGTCTCCTCGATGTCCCGGCTCTTGCGGCTGGTGCTGTGGGTGGTGAACAGCAGGCCCTCGTCGTCGATGCCGCCGAAGACCACGACGCGGGTGGAGGCGCGGCCGCGCTTGTCGGCGGTGGCCAGGGCGAGTGCCCGGGGCTCGCGCACCCCCTGTTCGACGGCCTGGGCCAGCCAGGACCGGACCAGGCCCAGGGGCTCCGCCGGCGGGTCGTCGTACTCCGGGAAGCCGCGGTCGGTGCGGCCGGTGAGGCTCTCGAACTTGCTGCTGTTCATGCCGTGCCTTCCTTGAGTCGGTCCGGCCTAGACGTAGAGGTTTCCGCGCCCCACGGGGACGCCGTGGCCGCCGACCTGGACGGAGGTGATGTGTTCCCCGGTGCCCTCGGCGGTGGCGAGCATCAGTGAGGGGCGGCCCATCTCCACGCCCTGGAGGATCTCCAGCGGCTGCCCGTAGCGGGCGAGGCCGTGCCGGGCGAGGTGGATGGCGAGGGGGCCCGCCGCCGAGCCGGTCGCCGCGTCCTCGACGACGCCGTAGGCCGGGGAGAACATCCGGGTCCGCCAGTGCGAGCCCTCCCCGGCGAAGCAGTTGGCCGCCATGTCGGGGAAGCGGGCGAGGGCGCGGTGGTCGGGGGTGAGCGCGGAGAGCGCGGCGACGCTCTCCAGCCCGACGAAGACGTGGCGGGGCCCGTTGCGGTAGATCTCCACCGGCGCGACGGTCCCTGTGACGCCGAGCGCCTCGAGGAGTTCCCCGGCGTGCTCGTACGGTTCCCAGACGGGGTGCGGCTGCTGCATGCGGACGGTCACCGCGCCGTCGTCGTCCCCGAGTTCGACGGGGATGGTGCCCATGGCGGTCTCCAGCCGCAGCCGGTCCCGCTTGAGCACCTCGCCGAGCGCGACCGCCGTACCGAGCAACGGGTGCCCGGCGAAGGGCAGTTCGTTGACCGGGGTGAAGATGCGGATCCGCGCGTCGCCGCCGTCGCGGGCGGGGTGGACGAAAGTGGTCTCGGAGAGGTTCATCTCCCGCGCGATCCGCTGCATCTTCTCGGCGGACAGGTCGCCGGCGTCCAGGAAGACGGCGACCGGGTTGCCGTAGAGCGGTTTGCGGGAGAAGGCGTCCACGAGCAGGTACTCGTGCATCAGCGGGGCTCCTGGGTGACCTGGGGAATCGGGAGGGCGGTGGGGTCGGCGAGGGCCTCGACGGCGAAGCCCATGCGGTGGTCCGGGGGGCGGCCGATCAGGTCGGCGGCACGGTTGGGCGGCAGCGGGTGGCCGGCGGGGCGGTCGGTCTCCCACACCATGACGGCACCCCAGCGGTTGTGCGCCGGGTCGGCGACCCAGTACTTCACCTTCAGGCCGGGAACCTCGGCCCAGTCGCCGGTCACCCCCTCCGACAGGTGCGCGTTGAGGGTGCGGATGCTCTGGGGCGAGTCGTCCAGGTCCCACCAGGCGATCTCCAGCCTCACCGGGCGAGCACCCCCCGCAGCGCGTCCCCGAGCAGCCGGGGCCCGTCGACGGTGAGCACGGACTCGGCGTGGAACTGGAAGGAGGCGAAGTGCGGCCCGCGCAGCGCGTCGACCTCGCCGGTCTCCGGGTCCCGGCTGACCGCGACCTCTCCGGTGCCGGGTACGTGGTGGTGCCCGGCGGGGCTGACGGCGGCGAACGTGTTGTAGTAGCCGACACGTTCGCGCCGTCCGAACAGGTCGATGGCGCGCTGCAGCCCCTGGTTGGGTTCCGCCCGCCGGATCAGCGGGAGGCCGAGGCGGCGGCTGAGCACCTGATGGCTGAGGCAGACCGCGAGGAACGGCAGCCGGTCGCGCAGGAGCTGGGCCACGGCCGTGTCCAGCGCGGCGATCTTCGGGTCGGCGGTGTCCTGCGGGTCGCCGGGGCCGGGGCCCATCACGACCGCGTCGAACCCGTCGAGGCGGCCGTGCAGCCGGTCGTAGCGCAGCACCTCGGCGGTGGGGCCGAGCGCTTCGAGCTGCTGGACGATCATCGCGGTGAAGGCGTCCTCGGCGTCCACCACCAGGATCTTCCGCCCCTTCAGCTCGGGCACCCGGAGGGCGCCGGGGGGCGTGGCCCCGAGCCAGAAGTCGGCGATGTCGGCGT
>NZ_WWKH01000271.1:0-8893 GCF_009865595.1 Streptomyces sp. SID1328
TTCGTCTACGCCGGCATCAACGTCACCGACACACCCCTGTTCAGCGGCACCCGCGGCGCCCAACTCGCCGGACGCGCCACCCTCATCACCTGCGGCCCCCTCCCCGCCCGACACGGCACCCGCCAACCCTTCCGCGACGTCATCACCGACATCGAAAACGCCCTCGACCTCGAACAACACAAACCCGGCACCCTCCCCCGCCACGCCCCCTACCTCCACCAACGCACCGCCGGCCGCATCGGATCACTCACAAGGCTTATCCGCCAAACAGCCATCACCGCCATCCACGACGGCACCGAACGCATCACCAAAACCGCCCTCGACGCCGTACGACTCGACCACCTTGCCGAAACCCACCACCGCCCCACACGACGGCGCTAACCCCACCCACCGAACAGGCAAAACAGCCTGACCAGCACAAACACCAAACGAGCCTTTACACGCTCGGGCTACCTACAACCCACCCCGGCCAGACTCCATACAGAACGCACAACCCCAGCTCAAACCGCCGCCCACCCCGCCTTAACCACCCACGCGACTTCTCAGCAAACCCACAACACCCCAGGCCAGCAAGCCCGCGACACACCAACAAACCCACCTCCGAGCGTTACCCACCCCGGCGGACGGGCGCGCGGCGAAGAGCCCGCACCAGCGCAGAAGACACCACCTGATCAGCACCGCCCGCTACGTGACAAAGGTGCACGTCAGAAGACCAGAACGACCTGACACCCCATAAACACACGGCCGCCGAGGCGCCCGCTCGGCCTGACCACGAGCCAGCCAAAGCCGCGCACCAAACTGATCAGTCCAGGCCAGACCACACTCCTATGATCACAAACACCGCTCCTGTACAGCGCCGCCCTCGCCGCCCTCGGGCTGGAGTGGGCGGCCACGGAAGGAGCGGCGTGATGAGCGCGAGCGACCAGGAGGCCCGGGGAGCAGCGAGTGCAGGACGCCGGAGGGAGGCACGCGCGCACCAGGGCCGTCGCGGAGACGGACACCGTCATCTCCGCTGTGCTGTCCGACCCAGGGGTGCGGAAGGCGCGGGACCAGGCGGAGGCGGCGGAGACGGAGCTGGGCATGGAGCCGGGCGCCCATCTCCATCCGTTCCAGGACCGCTACGACCAGGACCGTGGCGGCGGGCGACGCGACCCGGCTCACCAAGGTCTGCGCGGGCAAGCACGGCCGCTGGGGGCGAATCTGCGTCCTGCCCGACGGACACGAGACCTCGATGGAGGAACCGCACTGGGGCCGCAACAGCGAGGGCCGACCGATCGCGTGGGTGGGCAGCGCACCCGACGACTGGTGAACAGCGGCGCAGGCCTCGCCCCACCCAGCTCACTCTTTGTCTCGACCCTTGTCCTGGTTTTTGAGATTGTGGCCTGCACCACTGGGTGACTTCAGGTAGGCGATCTCATCTTCTGCGCCCTGCCACTTGGCGTACAGGTACGTGCATGCCCAGATGGAAGCTCCGAGGGCGGTAACGGTCACGCGCTGAGCTACCAGCAGACGTTTAGTGAGCTTGGAGAGCTTGCCTCCAGTCGGCGCGGCCTCGCTCTTGCAGATGCCGACGTGGCCCGTCTCTTGCGAGTGCCGCTGCAGATCTTCGAGGCCCTCAGCCTGAAATGGACACGCCGTGCATACGTAAGTGGTCATCAGTTGATCCCCCCCAATGGGATCTAGATTGCCACAGGTTGAATGCGTCGACGCATCACTTGGCCAGGGAGTCATCTTCCTAGCGCCCGAACCTGTCAGGCGTCGACCAGGTCCAGAAGGTCCTGGAAGCGCCGGGCAACGTACTCATCGGCACAGGCCCGCTTCACGCTGCGGTCCTTCTGAAGGCCGCTGACGTCATCACGGATGATCTCGCGGGCATCCTTGAACAGCTGCTCGATCAGAGGCGCAGCACTGTTGCTGTAGAAGACCTTGCGGTGGCGGCCCATCGTGCCGTAGCCGCCCTCTTCGCCGATGTAGCACAGGGTCATCCAGCGGACGATCTCCACGCGCACGTCGGCGGGAACGGCGGCGAGCCCGCCGAACTCGGGGAACAGACGGAGGGCCGGGCCATGGGAGGCGTTGGCCCTCCAGCTGTGGCCGATCTTTTCTAGCTTCTCAAGCTGGCTGCGGAAGAAGGCGGTTCGCTGGGCTTTACGGAAGTACGGCAGGATGACGGCCGCGTGGGCGACAGGGTGACGCGGGAAGAGCGCGAGACCCAGGCAGCAGTCCGGCGTGAGGCGCCAATTCCGTAAATCGTTCACCGAACAACTGATGAGCCGCTTGCACATAACCTTTCTCTTGAGTCGCGCTACTGCTGTTGATGATGCGGTACCAACTGATGGCGCGTAGGCTTGGTATGTCGAAATGCAACGACGCCAGATCGCGAGGGAGGTGGTTCCTTTGCGTCGGCGCAAAGGAATTCCCTTGACATGTGGGGTCGGTATTGCAGTAGCCGTCTCAATGATTCCGCCTACTGCACCGACGGCCACCGCCGCAGATGCGTGCACCCAAGTTGCATCGCATGGCTACTACGACAAGTCTCCTGTGGCCAGTACCAAGTTCCCAGGCAACCTGTTCATCAATGTGGCAGTGATGTGTCTCATCAATGCCGAGCGTACTAAGCGTGGACTGTCACCTGTCGTGGATAACCCAGCCCTCACGAGCGCTGCCCAGAAACACACTAATGAAGCAGTGCGAATTAAGTGGTGGGGAAAAGGTGCCGACCCGCATGTCAATCCGGAGACACATTCGACCGTTGAGACAAGAGTGTCCGAGGCAGGGTACTGCCCTACACCGCGACGGTTCTATAAGTATAGTGAAATCGCCTACACTGACGGCGACGGCAAGGGGACTCCGAGAGAAGCCGTGAACTGGTGGATGAACGTCAGCACCGGCGGGCACCGCGAAATAATCTTGGATCCTCAGCTTGAGCAAATCGGAATCGGTACCTGGGGGGCGCCGGCCGACAGAAATATCATCGGGGAGGTAAACCCGGGTACCTACGTGGTGGACTTCGGAACGTGTCACCACTGACACAGACGCCCGCCGGTCCATGCCGTGCTCGGCGCCTAAGCCGGCCCATGCGAAGGGCGCCCTGGCGTTGGTGGCCCGCTGGTTGTTCCAGCGCCGGAGAGGTCACACCCTATGTCGGCCCATCCCCGCGGGCGCGGGGGCGACTCAGCCGTTGACGCCGGGAGGAGGCAGAACCGGGGAGCATCCCTGCGGGCGCAGGGGCGACATGGTCTGCTCGGTCGCGAGCAGCGCGGCCAGCGGAACATCCCCCGGGGCGCAGGGGCGACTGGTGGCCGCGCTCGCGGTGTGCGGGTCCGGCCGGGCCATCCCCGCGTACGCGGGGCCGACTTGCGGACCTTCGCCTTCGCCGGAGCATCCCCGCGGGCGCGGGGACGACCCACGAAGACGCCGTTTTCCAGACCGTTCGCGCGGGCCATCCCTGCGGGCGCGGGGGCGACATCACAGTCTGGGGGGAGTCCCGACGGCGTCCTGCATGATGTTCCAGGGACCAGGTGCACAGGTGCGACCGGCTCCGCCTCTTGCTCGCCGCCCCCGGTCAGGGTCGAAGACCCGCGCGTCGCAACGTCAGCGTCGACAGGTCGGCGATGACGTCAGGGTCCCCGCGACGCCAGGCGTCAGCCAGGCCGCCCTGCGGCGTGGCAAGCGCGACCAGCGGCCGCTGCGGCCCGGTGAGCGCACGCAGCGCGAGGAGGTCGGCACCACCGGGAGCATCGAAAAGGCGACGAGTGGTGGCGCTCCGCCGGATCCACCGCAGCCGTGGAACGAGCCACAACACCAGGATCACGGCGGTCGGAACGACGATCAGGGCGATCGTCGTGAGCGTGGCGACATGGCCCACGGTGTCCTGCAACGACTGTCCGGCATCGGAGAGACTCGTGCCAGCCTCGGCCGCGGAGTTGAGCGGCTTCTTCAACGAGTCACCGACGAACGGGACCTTCGAGGCCGCGTTGCCCGCATCGTCGAGACTGGAGGCAAGACTGTCGCCCGCGCTCTCGGCTTTCCGCCCGGGCTCGGCCAACGTCAGGATCGCGTCACGGACGACCAGGGCGAACTTCACCGTGCTCGCGGTCAGGAGCAGAGCGATCAGATCCGCGATCAGCTGACGACCCCGGCGCGCTGGGCTTTGGGCGTAGAGACGCATGGACGTGCTCCTGTTCCTATGGCGACATCGACAAAAGCCAACTCCGAGCCGGTGGCACGCAGTTCGTGCCTGCGGGGATGACCGCGAGGATCGGCGGGTGGCTTGACGGTACATAAAACGCGCGGACGATATCCGGGGTACGCACGCTCAGGACCGGTCACGCCCTCCACCGAACCGGCCGACACGGGCATTCGCCCGCCGACCGTCTTCCATCGACATCGAAGGCCTGCTTTGACGCGCCCGCGGCAGCGTGTCTGGAGAACAACGTTCCGCGCCCCACTCGCGGAGCATGACGGCGGGCTGCTGCGGGCCGACGGATCAGTCGCACCTACGTAGAACTGACCACGGCTGCCACCGCGGCCGGGGGCGCTGGCTGGTTCATCGCCCGCTCCTGCGACCAGAGCCTGGCATCGGCCTCGTGGACGCCAGCGCTCTCGCTGGCTGCTGGCGGCATGGCCATGGTCCTTCTGTTCCTGGTCTTTGCGCGGATCTTGCGGATCGCCGAACTGCGCAGCCTGCCGGGGCTGGGGTGGCCTCGGCACGAGCGGTCACATTCAGTCAATCTGTGACGTCGAAGGCGTGTGGATCTGACCGGTCGGCTTGAGGTGCACTGCGAATACGCACTCGACATGAAGTGGCCACCGCGGGACCTGTGATGCGGCTGCCCCCCGCCCGGGGGAGACGAGAGCGGCGGGTTGTCCCCGCCGCTCTCGTCTCTTGTTCGTTGTGTCAGCTGGTGAAGTAGAAGTAGTTCCAGGCGCCGTACGTGGTGGTGTTCACGTTGTCGCCCGAGGAGGGGTCGATGTATGAGGTGCGTACCCGGGCGCGTATGCCGGACGTCCCGGCGTGGCCGAGGTTGACGATGGACTTGCCGCTGGTGCCGAGGGAGAAGTACTCCGAGGCCGTGGTGTACCACTTGCCGCCTGAGTAGACCTGGAGGTCCAGGCGCTCCTTGCGACCCTTGTAGTAGGTCATCGTGGTGGTCAGGACGGCGTCGGTGTTCTTGTGGTAGTAGCGGTAGCGGGTCGAACCGATCGTGCCGGTGCGGTAGTACTTGGACAGTGAACTGGCGATCTTCACGTGTGCGTAGGCGGTGGACTTGACGGTCCGTCCGGTGTAGCGGGCGTCGCCCTTGAAGACGGCGGTCACGGCGGTGTCCCGGGACATGGTGACGGTGGCCGACAGGTTGCCGTGCGAATCGGTCTTGCCAGTCCTCAGCAGCTTGTTGGGCTTGTCTGCGCCGTACGGGTCGGCCCAGATCTCCACCGTGCGGTTGCTGTACGTGGTGCCGAGGTGGGCGGTGAAGACCACGTTCTTGCCGTAGTCGTACGCCTTCTTGTTGTTGGTGAGCGTCAGGGCGGGCGTGACCCGGGTGACGTTGACGGTGTCCGAGGCGGATGCCGGGGTGTGCGTGGCGTCCCCGGGGTAGGTCACGGTGTAGCGGACCTTGCCGCCGGCCGGGGGCGCGTCGGTGAAGGAGAACGTGCCGTTCGCGCCCAGCGTCCTGGTGCCGAGCGACTTGCCCGACGGGGACAGCAGGTCGGTGCGCACGACGTTCAGCAGGGTGCCGGCCGGCAGCTTCAGACCGGTCGTGAGCGTGCCCTTGACGGTGAGTGTCTTGGCGCGCGTGCCGGTGGTCGGGGCGTCGGCGGTGAGCTTGGCGACGTACTTGCGCGGTTCGGTGACGGTCTCGAAGTCCCTGAACTCGGAGGTCCCGGTCAGCACGAACAGTTTCGTGCCATCCGCCGACCAGGCCGTCGAGTGCCCGCCCCACGGCATCCACGCGTCCGACAGGTTGCGGACGCTGGCCGGGGCGTCCGCGCCACCGGGGAACACGTAGGTGTCGCCGGTGTTCTCGGTGTCGAGCGCGGTCGCCGCGACCGTGCCGTCCGGGGCGACGCTGACGGTCTCCGGCTCGTCCTTGACCGGGTACTCGTGCACCATCTGCAGGTCGGAGAGCCGGTATTCGGTGACCGCCCGGTTGCCTGGCCCGGCCACGACGATCGACTGTCCGTCCGGCATGAGCGCGCCGTCCCGGTAGAAGCCGCCCTCGTTCGCGGCGACGCGGATGACCGGCGTACCGGATGACACGTCGTAGACGATGATCGGCCCGCTGCTGATGCCGGGGTCCAGGGCGACCAGGGTGTCGGGGTTCGCCGGGTCGGCGAACAGCCTCGGCGTAGTAGCGAAGTCGTGGTCGCCGGCGAGGTCGAGGGTCACGGTGGCCGGGTCGGCGGTCAGGTCGATGCGGCCGAGCCCGGAATCCCACTGGTCGCCGTAGCCGAACCAGATACGGCCCTCCGTGAGGGCGATCCAGCGCGGTGCCGTCCCGGCGCCGGTCGGGTACTCGGCGGTCTGCGTGAGCGTCGTGGTGTCGAACGCGACGATCTTGTCCGCTCCAGTGACCGCGGCGTATAGGGCGCTGCCGTCCGGACTCAGCTGAAGGTCGGACACCTGGGGCAGGCCGGTGAGCTTGTTGAGCACCTTGCCGGTGTAACTCACGACGGAGATCGTGCTGTCGCCGCTGATGTAGAGGTGCTGGTGGGTGCCGTCGACGACGGTGTCGTTCACGGTGCCGACGCTGATCGGCCCGCTGGTGTCGGCGGCCGCCGGTCCGGCCGCCAGCACCGCGGAGCTGAAAAGGGCGGCCGTCGCGACAGAAGCCGAAAGTGTGCGGATGCGCACGGTGATTTGACCCCCCATGGGCGTGTGACTGCTGTGAGTGCAGCCTGTGCCGGCCCCTTGGCCGGTGAGTGAAGCGTAGGCTAGGGCTCCGACACCCCACGCAGCACCCTCAGTTGGGGAGCGGACCGGGGAAGGGGGCGCCTCTTCTGCAGTAAGGTCGTCGGTCGCGTTACCAGTATCTTGACGTCTCCTAATGCCCTATTCCCGTGGTCCTGCCGGGCGATATGGTCCAGATGTGCGTTGATCTTCCGGGCGGCAGCCACGTGCGGCCGCGGACGGTGCAGGGCGCCTCTTGGAGGTCGTTTCTTATGGTCAACTTTACGGTTCGTCGAAGGCAGTCATGGGGGCTACTGCCCCGGTGGTCGTAGGGGGCGTCTGCTGCGGGACACTCCTGTCGTGGAAGGGACGTTCCGACTCCTGCGCCTGACAAGTCGATGGGCTCGCTTTGCCGAGGTGACCGTCGAGGTGACTCCTTGCGACGCACCCGCTGTCATGCTCGGGGACGACCCGTTCGGCTGGCGGCGTGCTGTCTACGGCCCTGATGCATGGCCGTGCCCGTACGACGACGATCTACAGCGGGAGGCGGCAGAAGGCGCCTGGTACGCCCTGAAGCGGCTTGCTTCCCCGTCACCTCTCGACGTTCCTCCGGCCACCACGGGACACGGCCGATCGCATCCAGCGTGAGTGTCGCGATCGTGCTGTCGGAGTGCTTCCACGCCTGCCGGACCGGTGCGCCGATCCCGGCCAAGCCCGCCGGGGCGCCCAAGGCGGTGTCGGCCGCCGGAGCCCGGCGTCACGTCCCGGACGGGCTAGGTCGAGGTGCACCACGATCACGCCCCGGCGATTGTAAAGAAGCGATGCGGGGCCACTTCCTCGCATGGCCCGACTCCGGCATGCGGCCGGCGTCCCGAACTGTTATGGAAACCTCGATGACGCATGTAGCGGTGATCTCCGACTGTCCGCTTCTACGGCGAGGCTTGAAGCAGGTGATCGACGGGGCGGCCGATTTGCGAAGCACCTTCGTCGAGCCCACGGGCGAGAATGACCTGAACGGCGCGGATGTCGCCATCGTCAACCTGCACACAGGCACGCGGGACATGGTCGGCCTGATCGGCCGGCTGCGCAAGCGAGGAACTCTCGTCGTCGTCCTCTCGCCTTCCGGGACGCAGGACGATCTGTTGTTGTCCCTCGAGGCCGGGGCCCGAGGATATGTAAGCCAGTCTGCGGCCGAGAGCGAGCTGCTGGCGGCAGTACGGGCCGTCGCTTCCGGGGGAAGTCACTTCTCCGCCCATTTCGACAACCAATTCCTACTCAAAAATTCCGTCAAAATCACGGACCGGGAGAGGCAGATCCTCGAACTGGTCGCCAGTGGTGCCACCGACCGTGAAATCGCGGTGCGCCTGAACATCAGTCAACACACCGTCCATTCCCACCTCGACCGCTTGGCGAGCAAGACGGGTTACCGCCGCAGAGTCGACCTCGCCCGCCTAGCGCTCAAGCAGGATCAGACGACGGACATCTCATCGGAGGGGTAGTTCCACCCACGCCACTGGGTCGTTCTCCCTCTTGTCCGTACGAGCCGCGAAGCTGATGCTCAAATGGGTCGGACCGGGCCGATTCGCCCGTTTGTCCGATGACGCAAAACAGCTCTCAGCAAATCGAGGCTTGATGGGTCATGAGGAAAAAAATAGCGCGGAATGCGGGTATCGCAGTGGTTACGTCCTCCTGCCTGGCGGCCGGAGTATGCGGCACAACACTGAGCGAAGCCAGTGCCGCCCCGCCGCAAAAGGTCCAGGCGGCACACGAGAAACCGGTCAAGTGCTACAAGAAGCGCCACCACGTGTACGTCTGCTACAAGTACCGGGCTAAGCGCCAGGGCACCAAGGTCATTTACGTACCGATCGTCGTGACCGTACCGGCACCGCCGACCACGACGCCGGGCGGCACGTCCTCCGGCGGCACCACGCCGGGCGGCACCACGCCGGGCGGCACCACGCCGGGCGGCACCACGCCGGGCGGCACATCCTCCGGCGGCAC
>NZ_WWKH01000272.1:0-8769 GCF_009865595.1 Streptomyces sp. SID1328
CTGGTTGCCGGTGCTGATCGCCTGGGCGGCCAGCAGATAGATGATCGACAGCAGCAGGATGCCGGCGATCAGGAACATGCCGCCGTAGAGCAGGGTGAGCCGTATCCGGATGGTCGGGCGCAGCCAGGGGAAGGGCGGCTGGGGGCGGGGGTCCCAGGTGGGCTTCGGGGGCGCCTGGGGCGGCGCGGGCGAGGCGGCCACGGCGGATCAGATCCGGTAGCCGGAGCCGGGGACCGTCACGATCACCGGGGGCTCGCCGAGTTTGCGGCGCAGCGTCATCACCGTCACCCGCACCACGTTGGTGAAGGGGTCGGTGTTCTCGTCCCACGCCTTCTCCAGCAGTTGCTCGGCCGAGACGACCGCGCCCTCGCTGCGCATCAGGACCTCCAGCACCGCGAACTCCTTCGGCGCGAGCTGGACCTCCTTGCCGTCGCGGAAGACCTCGCGGCGGTTGGGGTCGAGCTTGATGCCGGCCCGCTCCAGGACGGGGGGCAGGGGCACGCTGGTGCGGCGGCCGAGGGCGCGCACGCGCGCGATCAGCTCGCTGAAGGCGAACGGCTTGGGCAGGTAGTCGTCGGCGCCGATCTCCAGGCCCTCGACGCGGTCGCTGACGTCACCGGAGGCGGTGAGCATCAGCACGCGCGTGGGCATCCCCAGCTCCACGATGCGGCGGCAGACGTCGTCGCCGTGCACGAGCGGGAGGTCGCGGTCGAGGACGACCACGTCGTAGTCGTTGACGCCGATGCGCTCCAGGGCGGCCGCACCGTCGTACACGACGTCGACGGCCATGGCCTCCCGGCGCAGTCCGGTGGCCACCGCATCGGCGAGCAACTGCTCGTCCTCGACGACGAGTACACGCACGTCGCTAGTCCTTCCTGAAGTCCACCCGCGTAGCCGCGCCGGGGCGCGGGCGGGCGGAGACGGCCGTGGGATCGGGCCTCCATCCTGCCCTTTTCGGCCATAAGTCGGCTGTAAGCCGGGGCGTGGGGCCGCTGGGACGGAGGGGGCGGGACGAGAATGCCGGAAATTCTCCCGCCGGCGAGGTTTCCCCGCTGAAGCGGAAGGGGAGGACGGCTTTACACCCCGCGATCACGCTCTGCATGTGCCGCAGCACCATGCGGTACTCCACGATCACTCGGCGGAGCGGGCGCGGGTGTCCGGCACCGTCGCCGCCCAGCAGGGCAGCGCTGGGCACCCGCGGCGATGATCGCCCCTTCCTTGACCCGGCACATCCCGTGCCACCGACCCACGACCCAGGACGAGGGGGCGCAGCATGGACGCTTTCACCACGGGACTTCTGCAGCGCATAAAGGCGACCGAGTCCGATCTGACGCGGGCGCGTGACGAGGGGGACGACTTCCTCGTCGACGTGGAGCAGGGTGAGCTGGACGACCTGCGCCGTCTCGCCGCCGAGCACGGGGTCGAGGTGGGGGTCGAGGTCGGGGTCACCCCCGCCTGACTCGCCCGGACACGGTTCAGTCCTGCCAGGCGCCGAAGTCCCCCAGCAGCCGCTGGAGGGACTCGAAGACGGCGGGGGTACCGGCGAGCGTCAGCTCGGCCGAGGGGCGCTCTCCGGGCCGCCCGCCGGTCACGGCGCCCGCTTCCCGCGCGATGAGGTCCCCAGCCGCCACGTCCCACGGGTGCAGCCCGCGCTCGTAGTACCCGTCGAGCCGGCCGCAGGCCAGGTCGCACAGGTCGATCGCCGCCGAACCGCCGCGCCGGATGTCGCGGACCAGCGGGATCAGCCGGGCCGCGATCTCCGCCTGCCGGGCGCGGACCTCGGCGACGTAGTTGAAGCCGGTGGAGACCAGCGCCTGGTCGAGCGGGGCCGGCGGGCGGCAGGCCAGCGGCCGCTCGCCCTCCCACGCGCCGGTGGCCCAGGCGCCCCCGCCGAGCACGGCCTGGTAGGTCTCGCCGCGCATCGGGGCCGCGACCACTCCGGCCACGGTCTCCCCCTCTACCTGGGCCGCGATGGACACGGCCCAGGTCGGCAGCCCGTACAGGTAGTTGACCGTGCCGTCGAGCGGGTCGATCACCCAGCGGACCCCGCTGGTGCCCTCGGTGCTGGCGCCCTCCTCGCCGAGGAACCCGTCGTCGGGACGGCGCCCGGAAATCAGGTCCACGATCAGCTTCTCGGCGGCCAGGTCCATCTCGGTCACGACGTCGACCGGGCTGGACTTGGTCGCCGCCACCGCGAGGTCGGCCGGCCGCCCGTCCCGGAGCAGCGCACCCGCCTGCCGGGCCGCATCCCGGGCGAGCTGGAGCAGTTGGGAGTGGAGGGGGTCGGTCACGGGTCTCCTTATGCGTAGGGGCTGTCGGCGCCCGCTGCGGCGGGGCGTGGGGCACGGGCCGGGCAGCAGCCGACCGGGCAGACGTTGTGACTCGCGCCGAGCGCGCCCAGGGCGCACGGAGTGATCTCGCGGCCGCGCTCGGTCTCGGACCGCTCCACGACCAGGTCGCGGACGGCGGCCGCGAAGCGGGGGTCGGAGCCCACGGTGGCCGAGCGGCGTACCGGCAGGCCCAGTTCGGCCGCCTTGGCGGTGGCCTCGGTGTCGAGGTCGTAGAGGACCTCCATGTGGTCGGAGACGAAGCCGATGGGGGCCATGACCACGGCCGGGACCCCGGCGGCGTGCCGCTCCTCCAGGTGGTCGCAGATGTCCGGCTCCAGCCAGGGGATGTGCGGGGCACCGGAGCGGGACTGGTAGACGAGCTGCCAGGGGTGGTCGACGCCGGTGCGCTCGCGGACGGCGTCGGCGATCAGCTGGGCCACGTCCAGGTGCTGGGCGACATAGGCACCGCCGTCGCCGTGGCCCTCGACGGGGCCGGAGGTGTCGGCGGCGGCGAGCGGGATGGAGTGGGTGGTGAAGGCGATGTGCGCGCCGTCGCGCACCTCGTCGGGGAGGTCGGCCAGCGAGCGCAGTACCCCGTCGACCATGGGCTCGACGAAGCCGGGGTGGTTGAAGTAGTGCCGGAGCTTGTCGACCTCGGGCGGCGTCAGCCCCTCCGCCTCCAGCGTGGCGAGCGCGTCGGCCAGGTTCTCCCGGTACTGGCGGCAGCCCGAGTAGGAGGCGTAGGCGCTGGTGGCGAGGACCAGCACGCGACGGCGGCCGTCGGCGGTCATCTCGCGCAGGGTGTCGGTGAGGTACGGCTGCCAGTTGCGGTTGCCCCAGTAGACCGGCAGGTCCAGCCCGTGGTCGGCGAAGTCCTTGCGGAGGGCGTCCAGCAGCTCGCGGTTCTGCTCGTTGATCGGGCTGACCCCGCCGAACAGGAAGTAGTGCTGCCCGACCTCCTTGAGGCGTTCCTTGGGGATGCCGCGGCCGCGCGTGACGTTCTCCAGGAACGGGACCACGTCGTCCGGACCCTCGGGACCGCCGAAGGAGAGCAGGAGGAGGGCGTCATAGGGGGTGACATCGAGCGCGTCTGGCATGACTCGATCCTGCCACCCCCCGCTGACAGGGAGGAAACGGCACGGGGCAGCGCCGGGAAAGCAGCTCTTCACACCGGTTCGTCCCCGCCGGAATCCGGCTGCGTTAGGGTCACCTAACTTGTACGCTGTATCCACCTACTTCGCGCCTTACTGAGCAGTCCAGACGGAGCCCCCCGTGCCCAGCCCCTACCGCGCCCTGTTCACCGAACCGGGCACCAAGAGCTTCTCCGCCGCGGGTCTCGTCGGCCGGATGCCGCTGTCGATGATGGGCATCGGCGTGGTCACGATGATTTCCCAGCTCACCGGCCGCTACGGCCTCGCCGGAGCCCTCTCGGCCACCATGGCGCTCTCCGCCGCCGTGCTCGGACCGCAGATCTCCCGCCTGGTGGACCGGCACGGACAACGCCGGGTGCTGCGCCCCGCGACTCTGGTGGCGCTCGCGGCCGGCGCCGGGCTGCTCCTCGCCGCGCACTTCGGCTGGCCGGACTGGACGCTGTTCGCCTTCGCGGCCGGGGTCGGCGCGGTGCCCAGCCTCGGCGCGATGATCCGCTCCCGCTGGGCCGCGCTGTACGCCGGCGACCCGCGGCTGCACACCGCCTACTCGTTCGAGTCGGTCGTCGACGAGGTCTGCTTCATCATCGGGCCGATCCTGTCCATCGGCCTGTCCACCGCCTGGTTCCCGGAGGCGGGCCCGCTGCTCGCGGCCTGCTTCCTGGCCGTCGGCGTCTTCTGGCTGACCGCCCAGCACGGCACCGAGCCGGTGCCGCATCCGCGAGAGGACCACAGCACCGGCAGCGCGCTGCGCTCCCCCGGACTCCAGGTGCTGGTGGTGACCTTCGTGGCCACGGGTGCGATCTTCGGCGCGATCGACGTGGTCACCGTCGCCTTCGCCGACGAGCGGGGGCACAAGGGCGCGGCCAGCGTGGTCCTCGCGCTCTACGCGGCCGGTTCGTGCGTCGCGGGCCTGGTCTTCGGCCTACTGCGCTTCTCCGGTCCGGCGCAGCGCCGGTGGCTGCTGGGCGTGGGCGCGATGGCCATGAGTATGATCCCACTCCTACTGGTCGGAAACCTGGCACTTCTGGCCGCGGCACTGTTCGTTGCGGGGCTGTCCATCGCACCGACGATGATCACGACGATGTCCCTCATCGAAAAGCACGTACCTCGCGCGAACCTCACCGAGGGCATGACCTGGGTGAGTACCGGTCTGGCGGTCGGGGTCGCGCTCGGCTCCGCCATGGCGGGCTGGGTGATCGACGCGGCCGGCGCGCGCGCCGGGTACGGGGTCCCGGTGGCCGCCGGGGCCGCCGCGGTCGTGGTCGGTTTCCTCGGGTACCGCCGGCTGCGCAGGCCGGTCACGGGGCGGGGAGGCACCGTTGAGCAGCACGGCGAACGGGAAGCACGGAACGTGGCGTAACTGGGGCGGCAATGTCACCGCCCGGCCCGCCCGGCAGGTGACGCCGGCCTCGGTCGAGGAACTGGCCGCCGAGGTGCGCGCGGCCGCCGAACGCGGGCAGCGGGTGAAGGCGGTGGGCACCGGGCACTCCTTCACCTCCGTCGCCGCCACGGACGGGGTGCTGATCCGCCCCGATCTGCTGACCGGCATCCGCGCCGTCGACCGCGCCGCCATGACCGTCACGGTCGAGGCGGGCACCCCGCTGAAGCGGCTCAACGCGGCGCTGGCGCGCGAGGGTCTGTCGCTCACCAACATGGGCGACATCATGGAGCAGACCGTCGCCGGGGCCACCAGCACCGGCACCCACGGCACCGGCCGGGAGTCCGGCTCCATAGCCGCCCAGATCACCGGGCTCGAACTCGTCACCGCCGACGGCTCGGTGCTCACCTGCTCCGCCGAGCAGAACCCCGAGATCTTCGCGGCCGCCCGGATCGGCCTCGGCGCCCTGGGCGTCGTCACCGCCCTCACCCTCGCCGTCGAGCCGCTGTTCCTGCTCACCGCGCGCGAGGAACCGATGCCGCTCGACCGGGTGCTGGCCGAGTTCGACCAACTCTGGGCGGAGAACGAGCACTTCGAGTTCTACTGGTTCCCGCACACCGGCAGCACCAACACCAAGCGCAACAACCGCAGCGAGGGCCCCGCGCAGCCGGTGGGCCGGGTGGCCGGCTGGTTCGAGGACGAGTTCCTGTCCAACGGCGTCTTCCAGGCGGTCCAGTGGGTGGGGCGCGCCGCCCCCGTCTCCGTCCCGGCCATCGCCCGGGTCTCCAGCCGGGCCCTGTCCGCGCGGTCGTACACCGACATCCCGTACCGGGTGTTCACCTCGCCGCGCCGGGTGCGGTTCGTGGAGATGGAGTACGCGGTGCCGCGCGCGGCCCTGGCCGAGACGCTGCGGGAGCTGCGGGCGGTGATCGAGCGGTCCGGGCTGCGGGTCAGCTTCCCGGTCGAGGTGCGCACCGCCCCGGCCGACGACATCGCCCTGTCCACCGCCTCGGGCCGGGACAGCGCCTACATCGCGGTCCACATGTTCCGGGGCACCCCGTACCAGGCGTACTTCAGCGCGGCGGAGCGCGTGTTCACCGCGCACGAGGGGCGGCCGCACTGGGGGAAGGTGCACACGCGGGACGCGGGATACCTCGAAGGGGTGTATCCGCGCTTCACCGAGTTCACGGCGTTGCGGAACCGGCTGGACCCGGAACGGATGTTCCAGAACGACTACTTGCGGAGGGTTCTGGGGTAGTGGGCGCCGGGTCGGTCGCGCCCTCGCTCGGCGTGGGAACGGGGGTGGTCGCGCCCTCGCCGGGCGCCCCGCTCGGCGCGTCGCCCGGGGTTCGGGGCGTCTCGGGCGTCGTCGGCCCGGTGGTGGAAGAGCCGCCCCCGGCCGGGGTCTCCCCGGTGGGGCCCGTCGTGCCGGAAGGTGTGGTGGCGGGCGCGGGGTCGTCGCCCCTGCGGTGGTGTGAGGAGTCGTGGCCGCCGACCGCGTCGCTGACCGTGGTGCCCGAGCCGCCGCTGAAGCTGCTGCCGGACGCCGCCTCGTAGACGGTGATGCCGCCCATCGTGACCCCGAAGACCAGGGCGGTCGCGAGCAGCGGGCGCTTCCAGCTCTTGACCTTCGCCCGGTAGACGGTGCCCTCGGTGAACTCCCCCGGCACCGGCTGTGACCCCGGCTGGGCGGCGACGGCCGGCGTACGGGACCGGGAGGGGTCCCGTACCTCGCGGAGCTGCTCGCCCGTGCGCCGGAAGAACTGCTGGAAGACCGAGCCGCCGCAGGTGGCGACGATGCTGACCACTCCGGCGCCCAGGATCGTGCCGTACACCCCGAAGTAGGAAGCCATCTTGGCCGCCACTACCGCCGCGAGCGCGCTGCCCGCGACCTGGGGGACGTTCAGGTCGAACCGCTTTCGACCCGCATCGGGCGTTTCACGCATACCCGGAACCCGCTGCCTTTCCCTTGCTCGGCGCCGGCTGCCGCCGACATGTCACGAGGGAGGGACGTGCGAACGAAACCATTAGTTCCGTTTCGCCGGATTGCGTGAACTTCGCCACCTTGATGACCGCCGGAACCCGCCCACGAGCGGCCAAGTCGCACCCCCCGGCAGAAGTTGACGGGCGCGCCGAACGACGCGCATGGCCCGAATGGAGTACTGTTGCGAGCCCTGGGCACCGGTGTCCCATCGGGATGTCCGGAGCCCCGCAGGGCCGCCAGGAGGGGGAAAGTTGCACAGGGTGATGAGGTTCGTCACTCAGCGTTGCGAACAGGTAACCGTGCCATAACGGCGGTGCTCGGCTCGCGCCCGACACGCCGGGCAACTCGGCAAGGTTGTGGCAGGTTGCGCTCGGGCAGGCCACACTCGACTAGCGGAAGCAGCGACGCACGTGACGTCGGCAGGCACCATCCGGGAGGTCCCCATGCCCGAACTGCGTGTCGTGGCCGTCTCGAATGACGGCACACGGCTGGTGCTCAAGGCTGCCGACGCGACGGAGTACACCCTTCCGATCGACGAGCGGCTGCGCGCCGCCGTGCGCGGTGACCGCCCCCGCCTCGGCCAGATCGAGATCGAGGTGGAGAGCCACCTCCGCCCCCGTGACATCCAGGCGCGGATACGAGCCGGTGCGACCGCGGAAGAGGTCGCCCAGCTCGCCGGCATTCCTGTCGACCGGGTCCGCCGCTTCGAGGGTCCGGTGCTCGCCGAGCGCGCCTTCATGGCCGAGCGCGCCCGCAAGACCCCCGTCCGCCGCCCCGGCGAGAACTCCGGCCCGCTGCTCGGCGAGGCCGTGCAGGAGCGACTGTTGCTGCGGGGCGCGGAGAAGGACACCGTCCAGTGGGACTCCTGGCGCCGCGACGACGGCACGTGGGAGGTCCTGCTCGTCTACCTGGTCGCGGGCGAACCGCACTCGGCGAGCTGGACGTACGACCCGCCCCGGCGGCTCGTCCAGGCCGTCGACGACGAGGCTCGCTCGCTGATCGGCGAGTCCGACGACCTCGCGGTGCCGGAGCCCAGCTTCCCGTTCGTCCCGCGTATCGCACGGCTGCCGCGCGACCGCGGCATGGACCGCGCGCTGGACCGGGGCGACCGCGAGCGGCCCAGCCTGCCCGCGCAGCCGTCCGAGCCCGTCGAGGAGTCCACGGGTGAACGCGACTCCCTGACCAGCCTGTTGGAGGCCGTGCCGAGCTTCCGGGGTGACCTGGTGGTGCCGGAGCGGCCGCCGGAGCCTGTGGAGGAGCCGGCCGAAGAGGTCATGGAGGAGGAGCCTCCGGCGTCCGCCGCGTCGGCCGGTTCCGCCTACGCGGACGTACTGATGCCCCGTGCCGTCTCCAGCCACCGCGACCGGCTGACCGGCGCGACGGACCGTCAGGCCGAGGCCGACGGAGTGCGCCCCGGCCGCCGGGCCGCCGTACCGAGCTGGGACGAGATCGTGTTCGGCACCCGGCGCAAGAAGCAGGAATAGCGGGAACAGCAGGACCGTAGGGGTGGAGCGCGGGTGCGCTCCACCCCTCACGCTTTCTCAGCGCGGGTCCGGTCCGACCGCGACCGGGCGGGACGGGTCGTTGGACCACTCCGACCACGAGCCCACGTACAGCGCGGCCGGGATGCCCGCGATCGCCAGGGCCAGCGCCTCGTGGGCGGCGGAGACGCCGGAGCCGCAGTAGACGCCGACCGGCGCGTCGCCGGAGACGCCCAGGGCCTTGAAGCGGTCGCGGAGGTCGGCGGCGGGGAGGAAGTGGCCGTCGGGGCCGACGTTCTCCATCGTCGGGGCCGACAGCGCGCCCGGAATGTGGCCGCCGACCCGGTCGATGGGCTCCACCTCGCCCCGGTACCGCTCCCCCGCGCGGGCGTCGAGCAGCACGCCGGAGCCCGCGAGTCGGGCCGCGCCGTCCGCGTCGAGGACG
>NZ_WWKH01000273.1:0-7670 GCF_009865595.1 Streptomyces sp. SID1328
GGCGAGCGCGCGGGCGATGGCGACGCGCTGCTGCTGGCCGCCGGAGATCTCCCAGACCCGGCGCGCCTCGGTGCCCTCCAGCCCGACCCGCGCCAGCAACTCGGCCCGTCGCTCAGGCCATTGGGCGCGCTCGACGCCCGCGTACCGGAGGGCCAGGTCGAGGTTCCCGCGCACGGTGCGCCACGGGAAGAGCCTCGGCGTCTGGAACACCACGCCCGCCGTGTCGCCGGGGCGGGGATCGGTGCCGGAGACCTGCACGGTGCCCTCGCTGGGCCGCTCGAACCCGGCGATCAGGCGCAGCAGGGTGCTCTTGCCGCAGCCGGAGGCGCCGACGAGGACGAGGAACTCCCCGGTGGGCACGGTGAGATCGACCGGGCCGACGGCGGTCACGGCACCGTACCGGTGGGTGACGTGGTCGAGCCGGACGGCACCGCCCTCGGCTCCCCCTGTCTCAGCCTTCGCTTCCGCCAGCTCACTTGAGGACATCGGGCAGCCCCTTGAGGTAGAACGCCTTCTCGGCCGAGGCCGCGGAGGGCGCCGCGTCGATCTGCTTCTGGCCGGCCAGGAAGCGGCCGGTGTCGCCGACATAGGTCAGCAGCTTGCCGGGCTTGCCGTCGGTGCCCAGCCACTCGGCCGAGGTCACCTGCTCCGGGGTGAGGAACACGCCCTGCGCGAGCTGGGCCCGGGCGGCGGCGGCGCTGATGTTCAGCTCGGCCGCGACCGCCTTCACCGCGCCCTCGTGGTCGGACCTCAGCAGCCGCAGCGCCTCCGCCTCGGCCTTGCGCCACGCGTCGATCGCCTTCGGGTCGCGGGCGATCAGCTCGTCCGAGACGACGGCGAGGTCCAGGGTCGGCTTGCCCGCACCGGCCACCTGCTTGCTGCTGATGAGCTGCCTCCCCGTCTTGCGCAGCTCGTCCAGCGTGGGCAGCCAGACGTACGCGGCGTCGATGTCGCCCCGCTGCCAGGCGGCGAGGATCGCCTGCGGCTGGAGGTCGATCAGCTTGACGTCGGACGGCTTCAGCCCGGCCTTGTCCAGCGCGGCCAGCAGGCTGTAGTGCGAGGTCGACGCGAACGGCGTGGCGACCGTACGCCCCTTCAGCCCGGCCACGTCCGAGACCCCGGTACTCTTCCGCGCCACCAGCGCCTCGTTCTCCCCCGCCACGTCGAGAATCCAGGCGACCTTGTACGGGATAGGTGACGGCCCGGATATCCCGCGCGCGAACGGGCTGGACCCGAGCGCGGCGATGTCGAGGGACTTGCCGAGGAAAGCCTGGTTGACACTGGCCCCGGAGTCGAACTTGATCCAGGTGATGGTGTGGTCCGGCAGCGCCTTCTCCAGCAGCTTTCTGTTCTTGACGATCAAGTCGCCGCTGGGAAAGGCGAAGTAGCCGATGCGCAGCCGTTTCCCGGAGCCGGAGGCCGAGGCGGAGCCGTCCGTGGAGCAACCGGTGACCGCAGCGGTGGCGGCGACGGCGAGCGCACCCGCGAGCAGCCGGCGGCGGGACGGGCGGTGCGGGGCGTGAGACATGGAAGTGCCGTTTCTTCTAGCGGGAGTCGGTGTGCTTCTCAGGTGCGGCCGCGCCAGGGCACGACGGCCCTCTCCAGGCGCAGCAGCAGGCCGTCGATGATCAGGCCGGAGATGCCGATGGCGATGATGCCGACGAGCACGACGGGGGTGTTGTTGTAGTTGGCGGCGTCCTTGACCATGCCGCCGATGCCGGGCAGCCCGTTGACCAACTCCGCTGCCACCAGGGAGGAGTAGGCGACGCCGACGGCCAGCCGGACGCCGGTCAGCGTCTCCGGCAGGGCGGAGGGGATCACCACGTCCCGTACGACGTCCCAGCGCGAGGCGCCGAGCGCGCGGGCGGCTTCGGTGAGCGCCTTGGGCACCGCGGCCACGGCCGTGGTGGTGGAGACGGCGACCGGCGGGAACGCGGCCACGGCCAGCAGGGTGATCTTCGGTTCCTCGTTGATGCCGAGCCAGATGATCAGCAGGGAGAAGTACGCCAGCGGGGGCAGTGTGCGCAGGAAGGTGATCCACGGCTCGAACAGTGAGCGCACCCAGCCGACGGTGCCCATCAGGAGCCCGAACACCACTCCGGCGGCGATGCCGAGACCGGCGCCGAACGCGATGCGGCGCAGGCTGATGCCCAAGTGCTCGACGAGGTACGTGCCGTTGTAGCCCCGGACCCCGTCGTGCGTGGTGGACACGTCGATGAAGGCCCGCCACACCTTGGCCGGCGGCGGCACCAGCGTCTCGCTCCAAGTGCCGCTCACCGCGAGGAGTTGCCACAGGAACAGGAACAGGACGAGCGAACCGAGCGGAAGTGCGCTACACCTCAAAGCACTTGTGGATCGGGCGGGGCGGGGTGCGACGGCGGCCGGGAGCGGGTCGGCCTTCTCCGGGCGCAGGGAAAGGGACACGGGCGGCCTCCATGGGGGCCTCGTAACAGCGGCGTCGTGAATGAGCGGGTACGGCGAAGTGCCGCCTGCACAGCGGGAGATGCCGGTCCGGCGAGAGACAACTCGTCTGGAACCGCACCGGGTTACCTCACCGGGCGGAGCGGACCGTCAGGAATGCGCGCGGACAGCGGGGGTCAGCGACAACACGCGGCCGGGCGTCGGCACAGGTCGATGACCAGGCGTCGCACCAGCGGCATGGGATTCATGGGGCCCTTTTCTACCTCAGCCGGGGCTCACCACCAAGGGGTGTCCAGAAAGTGGACCACAGGGTGAGAAGGCGGCACCGAGAGAAACGTTCTGCCTGGACAGGGCTGCCTGGACGGGGCGCCGAAGCACTCGGTGACCCGAGCGGCGTTCACTCGTTTGCCGTAGCACCGGGCCGACCCGGACCGCTCGCTCCGGCTGGCAGTGGTGCGCGGGGCGCTCGCCCGGTGCCTGCGGTCAACGCGTGGGACTTCGCCGGGCAGGACCTCCCGGACGGCGGGGGTCACGCCGTATGGACCTGAGCGCGGGACGACACCTGGCAGGGGCCGGGCGACATCACCGTCTCCCTGCGCAAGGCGGGCAGGAACGCGCAGGTGGTGAGGCAGGTGCGGGCGACAGCCGCGTGCAGCGGGTCCGGCCGGCACGTGGTGGCCCGGACGCACCGGAAGTCCCCGCGCGGGCACTGGTGCGTCCTGGCTGCGGGCAGCCGCGCCGTCACCTCGCTCAGCCTCGCCGGTGACGTGCGCGCCACCCGCAGCGGGCACACCCTGGCGGTACGGGCACCCACGGACGCCTCCGCGAAGGTCCGGGCCGGGCCGGCCTCGGGCGAGAGGCTGCCGGAGGTCGGTTCCGCGCCGTCCGGGGGTACCCGGCCCTGGCGGCGACCCGCTGCCCGACCCCTGGAGATCGACCATGGTCCACGTCCGACGTTCCTTCACCGTCCCCCGCCCCCTGCCCGCCGTGAACGCCTACCTGGCCGACTTCGCGAACGCCGTGGACTGGGACCCCGGCACCCAGCAGTGCGACCGGACGAACGGCACGGGCACTCCCGCCGAGGGCGCCACCTGGCACAACGTCTCCGAATTCCGAGGCCGCAGCACCGAACTCGAGTACCGCCTCGACCACCGCTCCGAAGACCGTCTCACCTTCACCGGCACCAACAAGACCGCCACCTCCACCGACGACATCACCCTCCGCCCCACCTCCGACGGCACCGAGATCACCTACGACGCCACCATCCGGTTCCACGGCCTGGCCCGCCTGGCCGACCCCTTCCTCCGAGGTGAGTTCGAACGCCTCGGCGACGAGATCACCCACACCATGCCGAAGGCCATCGAGTCGGCGGTGCCGCTGAGCTGAGGGCAACGCCAAAGGGCCCCCTCCGAACGGCTTCTGACGACCGGTCGGAGGGGGCCCGCGTGGACTGTGTCACGAGCCGCTGTAGTCGAGGTCGTCGCTGCGACGCTCTGCGGCCGTCACCGGCTCCGTCTGCTCCCATGTGTGCGCGATCGGCCCCGACACGGACCGCCACCAGGCGTCGGACGGCACCCGCCCGCCCGGCTCGAAGGGCTCGCCGGGGCGGGGAGAGGCCACGACCTGGCCCACGGCCTCGCCCGCCTCCTTCGTCCACTCCCCCGGTTCCGCCCAGGCGTGCATCGCCAGGTTGAAGGTGCCCCAGTGGATGGGGAGGAGGGTGCCGTGGGGGGTGCCGGACTGGAGGTCGAGGTGGGCGCGGACGCCTTCCTCGGGGGTCATGTGGATGTCGGGCCAGTAGGGGCTGTAGGCGCCGATCTGGATCATCGTGACGTCGAACGGGCCGTGGGCCGCGCCGATGTCCTTGAAGCCGTCGAAGTAGCCGGTGTCACCGCTGTGGTAGACGCGGTGCCGCTCGCCCGCGACGACCCAGGAGGCCCAGAGGGTGTGCTGGGTGTTGCGCAGGCCGCGGCCGCAGAAGTGGCGGGCCGGGGTCGCGGTCAGCGTCACCCCGCCGACCTCGGTCGATTCGTGCCAGTCCAGCTCGCGCAGCCGGTCCGGGGACACCCCCCAGTGTTCGAGGTGCGCGCCCACGCCCAGCGGGACGGCGAACAGGGTGTCCGTGCCGGCCAGTGCCTTGATGGTGGGCAGGTCCAGGTGGTCGTAGTGGTCGTGGGAGATGACCACCACGTCGACCGGCCCGAGCGCGGTCAGCGGCAGCGGGACGGGGTGCAGCCGCTTGGGCCCGGCGAAGGGGAACGGAGAACAGCGCTCACCCCAGACCGGGTCGAACAGCACCCGGCACCCGTCGATCTCCACCAGCGCGCTGGAGTGGCCCAGCCATGTCACCCGCAGGCCGCTGACCGGCGGCTTGGCCAGGTCGGCCACCGCGGTCGGGTGCACCGGGATCGTGCCCTGCGGTGCGCGGAGGGGGCGCGTGTCCTTGTCGAGGAACGCCTTGGCCAGCTCCAGCGTGGACCCGGAGGGCCGGGTACGGGCCGTGCCGCCGGGGTTCTGGAAGACGCCGTCCTTGAAGTGCGGGGAGCGCAGGATGCGGGCCAGGCGCTCACCGCTCGGTTCCGCGCCGAAGGCTTCGGGCTGTAGCGCGCGGAGCCCGGAGCTCAGGGAACGCAGACCGGACACGGTACCTCCAGGTGGAGTCGCTCAAGGGCTCCATGGTCGACGGCGGCTGCGGCGGCCCGGAGCCGCCGCGGGCCGGTCGTCCCGGCCACAAGTCCCAACGCTCACGCGGCCCTCACTGTTCCCGAACAGTGTTCCGGACCCGCCGCCCCCACGGCGCGGGGGCGGCAGCCCGCACACCTCACGCCACCGAAGCGATCCGCATCCTGATGTCGCTCGGCGACAGCGCGCCCTTCGCCACCACGTGGTCCCCGGAGGACTCGCCGCGCAGCCGGCGCCCGATCCACGGCACCAGATGCGTACGTGCCCAGTGCACGTCGTCGCGCCGGATCTCCAGCGTGCCCCGCGGCGGCAGCACCGGCCACTCCTGCTCGGGGTCGGCCGGGATCTCCAGCCCCAGCGCCTGGCCCGCGCGCAGCGCGACGCGGGTGTGGCCCTCGGGCGAGAGATGCAGCCGGTCACCGTCCCACGCCCGGCGGTCCTGCACGGACTTCAGGGACCACAGGTCGAGCACGGGGCAGTTGTACCGGTCGGCGATGGCCCGTACATGACCGTTGTACGTGGCGATCTTGCCGCGCAGATGCCTGAGCAGCGGGACGCCGCGGGTGTCGAAGCCGGTCGCCACCAGCACGGTGCCGGCGCCCGCGGCGAGCTGGGCCACGGCACGCTCGAAGCGCTCGGCCGTCTCGTCCGGGTCGGTGCCGGGGCGGATGATGTCGTTGCCCCCGGCGCAGATGGAGACGAGGTCCGGGGCGAGCGCCGCCGCCCTGGGCACCTGGTCCGCCGCGATCTGGTCGAGCAGTTTCCCCCGCACGGCGAGATTGGTGTAGCTGAAGTCGCCTTCGGGCCGCCGGTCGGCGAGGAGTACCGCGAGCCGGTCGGCCCAGCCGACGAACGCCCCGTCGGGGCCGGGGTCGCCGACGCCTTCGGTGAAGCTGTCCCCCACCGCCACGTACGACCCGATCACTGTCCTGTTGTCGTTCTCCATATCGTCTGCCACGTCGGACCATGATTCACCTTGGGATGTGACCTACGCGACCGTAAGCAAGGGTTGACGGACGGTGAGATAAGCCACGCCTAAAGAATTTGCCAATCGCGGAATAGCGCTTTCGGCCGCCCTGTTGAACGGGCGATCACAGGGGCGGAGCGGGGAAAATCCGATGTCGTATCGTCGGCGGTGCGCCCGTCGACGAGCCGCGTGGCGGGGCGGAGCCTTCAAGGAGCACCCGTGACGCAGCAGGTCCCGTCGACCGAGCCCGAGCTGTCCGCCGTCCGCAACTTCCGCGACGTGGGCGGCCTCCCGACGGTGGACGGGCGCCGGGTGCGGCACGGGGTGCTGTTCCGCAGCGGGCACCTCGCGCACGCGACCGAGGAGGACGCGGCCTACCTCTCCTCGCTCGGCCTGCACACGGTCTTCGACTTCCGCAACTCCGCCGACCAGCGCCTCGAGGGCCCCGACGTCGAGCTGCCCGGCGTGCGGAACGTGAACCTGCCGCTGAGCGACCCGGCCGACGGCGCCGAGTTCTGGCGGATGGTCCGCGACGGCGACCTGGACCAGTTGCGGGACATCCTGGCCGACGGCAAGGCCGCGGGCCGCATGATCGACTCGTACCGGAGGATCGTCACCGAGCGCACCGCCGAGCACTCCCGCGTGCTGCACGCGCTGGCCGAGGACAGCGTGCCCGCGCTGATGCACTGCGCGGCCGGCAAGGACCGCGCGGGCATCTCGGTGGCGGTGACGCTGCTCGCGGTGGGCGTGGAGCGGGACGCGATCACCGCCGACTACCTGGAGTCCAACGCCAAGCACCGCCGCTACAAGGTCCGGCGCAACGGCGACCAGGCCAGCGCGTACACGCCCGAGGTGATGGAGCTGCTCAGCCCCCTCTTCGACGCCCGCGCGGAGTACCTGGCGGCGGCCTTCGACAGCATCGAGGACACCTGGGGCGGCGTGGACGCGTACCTGGCGCGGGGGCTGAGGCTCTCGGACCCGGCGCGGGAGCGGCTGCGCGAGCGCCTGGTGGACTGACCTCAGCCCTTGGCGCCCAGCGAGAACAGCAGGAAGAGGAAGGCGGCCAGGACATGGCCGAGGGCGACGTACACGACGAGCCGGACCCACAGGGAGCGCGGCAGCTTGTCTTCCATGTCACTCATGACAGGTCTCCGGTCGGATGGCCCAGGCACAGGGTGGCCGTGGGGCTCTGGAGCAGGGTGTGGACGAACAGCAGCTCGACGCCGTCGTGGTCGTCGGCGTTGAGGCGGTGCGGGGTCAGCGAGTCGAAGTGGGCGCTGTCACCGGGCGCGAGCAGGTGCGCGCTGTCCCCGAGGCGCAGCCGCAGCCGGCCGCTGAGGACGTACAGCCACTCCTCGCCGGGGTGGACGCGCACGATGTCGCCCTCGGCGCGGTACGGCACCCGGACCCGCAGGGCCTGCATGCCGCGGCCGGGGGCGCCGGCCTGGAAGTAGGTCCAGCCGGCGGCGCGGGTGGGTTCCATGTCTGCGGCGCGCACGATGGCGTCCCGGTCGGCGGCCGTCTCACCGAGTAGGTCGGAGACCGTCGTACCGTAGATACGGGCGAGGGCCAGGAGCATCGGCAGCGAGGGCTGGCGTTG
>NZ_WWKH01000003.1:0-8400 GCF_009865595.1 Streptomyces sp. SID1328
CTCACCGTCACCGAGGCCAGCGGCTACGGCCGCCAGCGCGGCCACACCGAGGTCTACCGGGGCGCGGAGTACGTGGTGGACCTCGTCCCCAAGGTCCGCCTGGAGCTGGTCGTCGAGGACGCGGTGGCCGAGGAGGCGATCGACGCCATCGTGGAGGCCGCGAGGACGGGCAGGATCGGGGACGGCAAGGTGTGGTCCGTGCCGGTGGAGACGGTGGTGCGGGTCAGGACGGGCGAGCGGGGACCGGAGGCGTTGTGACCGGTCCCCGGACTGTGGGCGTCAGTCAGTCGTGACGGTCGACTTGACGACACCGTCCGCCCCGGCGAGCAGCACAGGCGTCCCCGTGCCACCGAGGTCGGCCACCGCGGCCAAGTCCTCGGCCGGAAGATCCTCCGTCGCGCTGACGACGGCCGCCGCCTCCAGGGACTCCGCCCCGGACGCCACCGCCATGGCGACAGCCGTACGCAGCGCGCTGAGCTGAAGCGAGGGGAGGGACACCGTCCCGGCCGCGTACGTGCGGCCCGTGGAGTCCCGTACGGCGGCCCCCTCCGGGACCCCGTTCCGTGCCCGCACCGACCGGGCCAGGGTCACGATCTTGCGGTCCTCTGGATCAAGCTCGTTCTCGCTCATGCCCCGAGCATACGAACCCCGTCGGACCCGTTCGCCAGCCACTCCAGCTTCGCCGCGGTGTCCGCCTCCGGCAGCGGGGTGTGCAGCACGATCAGCAGGTCGGGCCGGGCCGGTACCCGCATGGCCGTGGACTCCACCGCCAGCAGCCCGGCACGGGGATGCATCAGCTCCTTGCGGATCTGCCCCTGGTCCTCGATGTCCCGCTCGGCCCACAGGGCGTTGAACTCCGGGCTGACGGCGCTCACTTCGGCCAGCACCGCCCGGAACCCCTCGTCCTCGGGGTGCGCCGCGCAGGCCGCCCGGAACTGCGCGACGACCGTACGCGCGTTGGCCTCCCAGCTCAGCGTGCGGCTGCGGAACAGCGGGTCGGCGAAGAAGTCGACCAGGCAGTTCCGAGGGGTGGACCCCTCCCCCATGCCGAACACCGCGGTCGCCGCCGCGTTGTACATCACGCAGTTGTAGTAGCGGTCCATGATGTGCGCCGGATACGGCATCCAGGTGTCGATCAGCCGCCGCAGCCCGTCGCACATGTCCCGGCGCCCCGCGACGACTCCGGGCGCGGGCGGGTTGAGGCCGGCCAGCAGATAGAGGTGCCGCACCTCGGCGTCGCTCAGCCGCAGCACCCGCGAGACCGCCTCGAGCACCTGCGGGGAGACGGAGATGTCCCGCCCCTGCTCCAGCCACTGGTACCAGGAGGCGCTCACCCCGGCCAGCACCGCGACCTCCTCCCGGCGCAGCCCGGGCGTGCGGCGCCGGGCGCCGCCGAGCGGGAGTCCGGCCTCCTGCGGGGTGATCCGGGCACGCCGGGACACCAGGAACTCCCGCAGCTCGGTGCGCCGTTCATTTCCCGGCATGCTCGTCACGCTCGCCGTCGCAGCCACGTCCCCGTCCCCCTCGTCGCCGTGTCTGGTGGTGCCACCACCACCATAAGTTCCGACTCCCCACGTTTCTTCCGGCCGTCGGAAGCTCTTTGCCATGGCGATCGACACCCCAGTCCCCGTAACTCCCGCTCCCGGCCTGCCCGTCGGCCCCGTCCGGCTCTCGGCGCGTGACCGGCTCGTCCTGTTCGTGCTCTGCGCGGCCCAGTTCATGGTCGCCCTCGACTTCTCGGTGCTGAACGTGGCGCTGCCCGAGCTGGGCACCGGCCTCGGCATGAGCCGCACGGCGCTGCAGTGGGCGGTCACCGCGTTCGCGCTGCCGTCCGGCGGCTTCCTGCTGCTGTTCGGCCGCGTCGGCGACCTCTTCGGCCGCCGCAGGCTGTTCCTCACCGGGCTCACCCTGTTCGGCGCCGCCTCGCTGCTGGCGGCCCTGGCGTGGGACCCGGCGTCCTTCCTCACCAGCCGCGCCCTCCAGGGGCTCGGCGCGGCGGCGATCGTGCCGGCCGGAATGTCGCTGCTGACGACCACCTTCCCCGAAGGCCCGGCCCGCGACCGCGCGCTCGGCATCTCCGGCACGCTGCTGTCGCTGGGCTTCACCACCGGCATGATCGCGGGCGGCGCGCTGACCGACGCCTTCGGCTGGCGGTCCACGATGGCGCTGCTGGCCGTGTTCGCGCTGATCGTGCTGCCGCTCGCGCCGGGTCTGCTGCCCGAGTCCCGTACCCCCGAGCGTCCCCGGCTGGACGTGCCGGGCGCCGTCACCGTCACCGCCGGTCTGCTGTCCCTGATCTATGCCCTGTCCACCGCCGCCGCCCGGGGCTTCGGCCGGGCGGACGTACTGACCGCCCTGGTGGCCGGGCTCGCGCTGCTGACCGCGTTCGGCGTGATCGAGTCCCGTACGGCCGCGCCGCTGGTCTCGCTGCCGATGCTGCGCCGCCGCACGGTGGCGTGGGGCAACCTGGGCGGGCTGGTCACCTTCTCGATGATGTCGGCCGTGGTGTTCGCCCTCACCCTGTACCTCCAGGAGGTCCTGCGGCTGTCGGCCTTCGAGACGGGGCTGGTCTTCGGGGTGCAGGGGGTGCTGTCGGCGGTGGCGGGCGTGCTGGCGCCGAGGGTGACCGGCCGGTTCGGCGCCCGGCGCACGCTGGCCGGCTCGCTGGCCGGGCAGGGGCTCCTCACCGCCGCCCTGCTGCCGCTGAGCGCCGGGGGCTGGTCGGTGTGGCTGGCCGTGACCGCCGTGTCCCTGGCCAGCATGTGCCACCTCGGCGCGATCATCTCGTACGGCCTCACCGTCACCTCGGGTGTGGCGGACGGTGAACAGGGGCTGGCGACCGGGCTGGTGACCTCCACCCAGCAGGTCAGCCTCACGGTCGGGGTGCCCCTGCTGGGCGTGCTGGCCACCACCACCGACGACCTGCTGGCCGGAGTCCACACGGTGATCGGCCTGTCCGCGGCGATCGTGCTGGGCGCTGCCGCCCTGATCGCCCTGGGGCTGCGCAGGGCCTGACCTCAGTCCAGGGTCTGGGTGATCGCGCTGCGCGCGGCCGTGTGCTCCACGCGGCCGCGCGCGCCGTTGACCAGCGGAAGGTACGGGGCGACATGCCCGCACTCCACGTCGGCGACGATCGGCACGCCCAGCGGGCCGAGGGCATCGAGCACCGCCTCGTGCTGGGTCAGGGTGGAGCTGTCCGGGGCCTTGGTGCGGCCGACCAGGATCGCGGCGGCCCGGTCGAAGAACCCGGCGAGCCGCATCCCGTGCAGGTTCCGGCAGATGCTGAAGGCGCTGTCCTCACAGGCTTCCACGTACACCAACAGCGGCTCACCGGGCGCGAGTCCGGCAGTGTCCAGGTACGGGGTCCCGGCGAGGTTGGCCAGGATCTCGACGCAGCCGCCGATCAGCCGGCCACTCACGTCCACGTCACCGGTGCCGTCCAGCCGGGTCCAGGTGCCCTCGGTGTCCAGCCCCGGATCACGCACGTCGGGGTGGCGGGCGAAGTCGTCCCAGCCGCCGGAGCGGTACCGGCCGGGCGGGGTCTGGGTGACCGGGCCGCCCTGCGGTGCCTCCACGATGTCCAGCCAGGACAGCAGACCCTCGGGGGTCCCGTAGGGGGTCTCCATGAGGTTGTTGCCGTGCACGGTGGGCAGCCCGGAGCGCAGGGTCAGGGGCGCGAGCAGGCCCGAGACGTCGGAGTAGCCGACGACCCAGGTCGGCTCGGCCCGGCCGATCTCCGCGAAGTCCAGCAGCGGGAGCAGGTCGATGCCGGTCTCGCCGCCCCACGGGGGCACCACGGCCCGGATCTCGGGGTCGGTGAGCATCGCGGTGAGTTCGGCGGCCCGCTCGGCGGCCGGGGCGCTCACATGACCGGAGCCGTCCATGCACCGGCCGACCGTCACCTCGTACCCGCGCGCCCTCAGGTCGGCCACGGCCACGTCGAGCCGGCCGCGCAGGGCGTCCGGGACCCCGCTGGAGGGCGAGGTCACGCCGATTCGGTCTCCGGGGCGCAGCGGGCGCGGGTAGCGAGGTGTCATGCGGCGGATTCTGACACGGGGTCACCGCGAGCCCGCAGGGGTTTTCAGGGGCGGTCGAGCTTCAGCCGCTCGGCCCTGGGCAGGCCCGCGACGACGAGGTCGTAGGAGTCCTCGACCAGTTCCTTGACCAGGGCGTCGGGCAGGCCGGCGTCCACCGTGACGGTGTTCCAGTGCCGCTTGTTCATGTGGTAGCCCGGCACGATCAGGCCCTCGTGGTCGGCGCGCAGGCGCTGGGCGTCCTCCGGGTCGCACTTGAGGTTGACCGTCAGGGGCCGCGCGTCCAGTGCCGCGAGGGCGAACATCTTGCCCAGCACCTTGAAGACCGAGGTGTCCGGGTTGAAGGGGAACTCCTCCTCCACCGCGTTGAAGGACAGGCAGAGGGCGCGCAGCTCCTGGGGCTTCATTCCGTGCTCTCCTCCCGCGCCGGGACCCCGGCGGGCTCGACCAGTACCGTCACGATCTTGTTCCGGCGTCCGGCGGCGGCCTCGGCGGTCAGCTTCAGCCGTCGCTCGTCGGGCAGTTCGACCTCGGCGCTCGCGCCGGCGATGGGCACGCGGCCCAGTGCCTTCGCGAGCAGTCCGCCTACGGTTTCCACGTCCTCGTCGTCGTACTCCTCCAGCCCGTACAGCTCGCCGAGGTCGGTGATGTCCAGGCGGGCGGTGACCCGGTGGCGGCCCTCGCCGAGGTCCTCCACGGGCGGGAGCTCACGGTCGTACTCGTCGGTGATCTCGCCGACGATCTCCTCCAGGATGTCCTCGATGGTGACGATCCCGGCCGTGCCGCCGTACTCGTCGATGACGACGGCGACGTGGTTGCGTTCCTTCTGCATCTCGCGCAGCAGGTCGCCCGCGTTCTTGGTGTCGGGGACGAAGACGGCTGGGCGCATCGCGGTGGAGACCAGGTCGTTCTCGGCGTCGCGGTTGATGTGCGTCTTGCGGACCAGGTCCTTCAGATACACGATGCCGACGATGTCGTCCTCGCTCTCCCCGCTGACCGGGATGCGGGAGAACCCGGAGCGCAGGGCGAGGGTGAGGGCCTGCCGGATGGTCTTGTACCGCTCGATGACGACCAGGTCGGTGCGCGGGACCATCACCTCGCGGACCAGGGTGTCGCCCAGCTCGAAGACGGAGTGCACCATGCGGCGCTCCTCGTCCTCGATCAGCGACTCCTGCTCGGCGAGGTCGACCATGGCGCGCAGCTCCGCCTCGGAGGCGAAGGGGCCGCGCCGGAAGCCCTTGCCGGGGGTGAGGGCGTTGCCGATGAGGATGAGCAGCGAGGGCACGGGGCCCATCACACGGGCCAGCGGCAGCAGCACGTACGCGGCCGCGGTGGCGGTGGAGAGGGGGTGCTGGCGGCCGATGGTGCGGGGCGAGACGCCGACGGCGACGTACGACACCAGCACCATCACCCCGATGGCGACCAGCAGGGCCTGCCAGGTGGCGTCGAAGGCGCGCAGGCAGGCGTAGGTGACGAGGGCGGCGGCGGCCATCTCGCAGGCGACGCGGACCAGCAGCGCCACGTTGAGATAGCGGGTGGGGTCGGCGGCGACCTGCGCCAGCTTGGCGCTGCCCCGGCGGCCGGACTTGACAGCCTCCTCGGCGCGGAAGCTGGAGACGCGGGCGATGCCCGCCTCGGCGCAGGCGGCGAGCCAGGCCACGACGATCAGCGCGACCGCGCCGACCACGATCTGCGGACTCATTGAGGTACCGGCCGCCCTACGAGACGGTCGGCGCCGGGGACGGCCCGGTCAGGCCGCGCTCGGCCCGCCAGCCGTCGACGATGGCGGCCTGGAGGCCGAACATCTCGGCCTTCTCGTCCGGTTCCTCGTGGTCGTAGCCGAGGAGGTGCAGGACACCGTGGACGGTGAGGAGCTGGAGTTCCTCGTCCATGGAGTGCTGGGTGGGGGCGTCCTTGCCCTGCTGGGCCGCGACCTCCGGGCACAGGACGATGTCGCCGAGGAGCCCCTGCGGGGGCTCCTCGTCGTCCTTGCCCGGCGGGCGCAGCTCGTCCATCGGGAACGACATGACGTCCGTCGGTCCCGGCAGGTCCATCCACTGGATGTGGAGCTGCTCCATGGCGTCGGCGTCTACGACGATCACCGACAGTTCGGAGAGCGGGTGGATGCGCATCCGGGCGAGCGCGTAGCGGGCGATGTCGAGCACCGCCTGCTCGTCCACCTCGGTGCCGGATTCGTTGTTGACGTCGATCGACATGGTCGTGCTGGTCTACTTCCCCTTGGAGCCCTTGGCGCCGGTCTTGCCCGTGCCCTCGTGGCTGTCGTACTTCTCGTACGCGTCGACGATACGGCCCACCAGCTTGTGCCGGACGACGTCCTGGGAGGAGAGGCGGGAGAAGTGGACGTCCTCGACGCCCTCCAGGATGTCCTGCACCTGGCGCAGACCGCTCTTGGTGCCGCCGGGGAGGTCGACCTGGGTGATGTCACCGGTGATGACGATCTTCGAGTCGAAGCCGAGGCGGGTGAGGAACATCTTCATCTGTTCGGGGCTGGTGTTCTGGGCCTCGTCCAGGATGATGAAGGCGTCGTTCAGGGTGCGGCCGCGCATGTACGCGAGCGGGGCGACCTCGATCGTGCCCGCCGCCATCAGACGCGGGATCGAGTCGGGGTCGAGCATGTCGTGCAGCGCGTCGTAGAGCGGGCGCAGGTACGGGTCGATCTTCTCGTACAGGGTGCCGGGGAGGAAGCCGAGGCGTTCGCCGGCCTCGACCGCGGGGCGGGTCAGGATGATGCGGTTGACCTGCTTGGACTGGAGCGCCTGAACGGCCTTCGCCATGGCGAGGTAGGTCTTGCCGGTACCGGCGGGGCCGATGCCGAAGACGATGGTGTGCTTGTCGATGGCGTCGACGTAGCGCTTCTGGTTCAGGGTCTTGGGGCGGATCGTGCGGCCGCGCGAGGACAGGATGTTCTGCGTCAGCACCTCGGCCGGGGTCTCGGGGCCGTCGCTCGTCCCGTTGTCGCTCGCCTTGAGCATGGCGATCGAGCGTTCCACTGCGTCCTCCGTCATCGGCTGCCCGGTGCGGAGCACCAGCATCATCTCGTCGAACACGCGCTGGATGAGGGCGACTTCCGCCGGGTCGCCGACCGCGCTGATCTCGTTGCCCCGGACGTGGATGTCGGCCGCCGGGAAGGCCTTCTCGATCACGCGCAGGAGGGAGTCGCCGGAGCCCAGCACGGTCACCATCGGGTGCTGTGCGGGAACGCTGATCCGTGCTCTCGCCTGGTCCTGCGCGGGGGTATGAGCTGTCGGTGTCTGAGTCATGGGCCGGCGCTGATGGCCTGCGATTCCTCCTCATCCCGGCCGCCCCCAACGGCGGCCTCGGCTCCTCAAGCGTACGCCGCTCCCCCGTCAACCCCGCAGCGGTTTTCACCCACGAGAGTGCCTGCGGCGCCTCGGCGGGTGAGGAGGTGATCGGCGGGGCCGGACGAGAAGGCGCCGATCCCGCGGCGGGCGCCGCGGGCCGCCCCTACGGCGCGACGACGCAGCCGGGCAAGGTCAGACCGTGCCACCGCTGCTCCGACGGCCCACCTCGCGGCCGCCTGCGCCTGGACTCGTCGGACGGCGAGCGACGCAGGGCGGCCGGCGCGGGGTGCCGACCGGCATTCGGCTTCCTCGCTGGCAGGCCGGGCGGCTCCGGTGGCGAGTCCCTCGGCCAGGTCGCCGGAGGCGTTACGTGTTGCGGCCGAAGCCGATGGTCGGGACTGCCCGGCGGAGGGGCCAGGGCCGGTCCAGGTGGGTGGGGATCAGGGGGTCCAGGAAGGCGTAGCGGCGCAGGGCTGCCGGGTTCTGGGTGTCGAGGGACTGGACCCGGCGCCACCAGGCGCCGATCTCGGACCAGCCGGGGGCGGAGAGGGAGCCGCCGAATTCCTGGACGGACAGGGCGGCGGTGAGACCGGCGAGGGCGAGACGGTCGGCGAGGGGCCAGCCGGCGAGGGTGCCGGTGACGAAGCCGGCCACGAAGACGTCCCCGGCGCCGGTCGGGTCGAGGGCCTCCACCGCGATGGCGGGCACCTCGGCGGTCTCCCCGGTGCGCCGGTCCACCGCGTACGCGCCCTCCGCGCCGAGGGTGACGACCGCGACCGGTACGTGCTCGGTCAGGGCGTGCGCGGCCGCCTTGGGGCAGGTGGAGCCGGTGTACCGCATCGCCTCCTCCGCGTTGGGCAGGAACGCCTCGCAGTGCTCCAGGTCGGCGAGCCCGGCCAGGTCCCAGGCACCGGTGTCGTCCCAGCCGACATCGGCGAAGATCCGGGTGCCCTTACGGGCGGCCTGGGCGATCCAGGGCGCCCGGCGCCCCGGCGTGAGCGAGGCGACGGCGGCCCGCGCGGGCGGCGGGCAGTCGGGCGCGG
>NZ_WWKH01000030.1:0-667 GCF_009865595.1 Streptomyces sp. SID1328
GGGTGCCCCGGCTTCCGGTGCTGGCCCTGGCCGGGGCCGCGCTGGCCGTCCTCGCGCTGTGCCTCCAGCTGCCGCTGATGAGCGACGACCGCGACCCGGCCCACCGCCCGGACGACCTGGCCGCCGTGGCGCGGGTCGCCGCGCGGGAGGTGGAACCCGGTCAGCCGGTGCTGTTCCTGCCCAGCCAGGCCCGCAACGCCGCCCTCGCCTATCCGAGCGCCTTCGCGGGTGTCCGCGACGTCGCCCTCGACGAGCCGGGCCCCGAGTCCGGGACGCTGTACGGCAGGGAGGCCGACGCGGCGGAACTGCGGCGGCGGCTGTCCGGAGTCGACCGGGTGTGGGTGGTGGCCGACCGGGACCTGCTGGCCGGCCGCTGGAGCCCGAGTGGACCCGCCGAGCGGGCCAAGATGGCCGTACTCGCCCAGGAGTTCATGCCCGCCGAGGAGTCGGCCGACGGCGACGCGAGCGTACGGCTCTACGTCCGCCGGGTCGCCCTCAGCGCGCTGCCGGGCCTTGCTCCAGTTCCCGCACCGCGGCGTCCAGCGCACTGGTGAGCCGGTCGAGGCGGTCGCGCAGCTCGCCGATCTCGGCCGGGTCCGCCCCGGTCGCGGCGGCGACGCGGCGGGGCACCACCAGCGCCCGCTCGCGCAGGGCCGTGCCCTCGCCG
>NZ_WWKH01000274.1:0-8045 GCF_009865595.1 Streptomyces sp. SID1328
TTCTGGTTCATGTGGGACGACCTGGTGCGCGGCGCGATAGGCGCCGTGGTCCTGGCCGACACCCGCCGGCTCAAGGACTGCTTCCCGGCGCTGGACTACTTCGAGAGCTGCGGCCTGCCCTATGTGGTCGCGGTCAACCACTTCGACGGCAGTGAGATGTTCGGGCCGGAGGACGTGCGGGAGGCACTGACCATACCGGCGCACATCCCTGTCATGATCATGGACGCGCGGCGCCGGATCTCAGCGATCGAGACCCTCCTGGCCCTGGTGGGCCACGCGCTCGACGTAACCCCCGAGTAGCCCAAAGCCCCGTAGGAGACACCCCCGCATGCGGAAGATACTCGTCGTCGGAGCCGGCCAGTCCGGTCTCCAGCTCGCCCTCGGCCTCCAGTCGCACGGCTACGAGGTCACCCTGATGTCCAACCGGACGGCGGACGAGATCCGTTCCGGCCGGGTCATGTCGACCCAGTGCATGTTCGACACCGCGCTCCAGCACGAGCGTGACCTCCAGCTCAACTTCTGGGAGTCCCAGGCCCCGAAGATCGAGGGGCTCGGCGTCTCGGTCGCCGCCCCCGGCTCCTTCGACCCCGGCCCCTCCCAGCGGGCCATCGACTGGGTCGGGAAGCTGGACGGCTACGCGCAGTCGGTCGACCAGCGGGTCAAGATGGCCGGCTGGATGGAGACCTTCGCCCAGCGCGGCGGCCAGCTCGTCATCCACGGCGCGGCCGTCGGTGACCTCGACTACTTCTCCCGCACCTACGACCTGGTGCTGGTCTCGGCCGGCAAGGGCGAGCTGGTGTCGATGTTCGCCCGCGACCCGGAGCGCTCCCCGTACACCGAGCCGCAGCGGGCGCTCGCGGTGGCGTACGTGCACGGCCTCGGCCCGCGGCCGGAGCACCCGGAGTTCGACGCGGTCCGCTGCAACCTGGTGCCGGGCGTCGGCGAGATGTTCGTGATGCCGACCCTGACCACCTCCGGCCGCGCCGACATCCTGTTCTGGGAGGGCATACCCGGCGGCCCGCTCGACGTGTTCAACGGCATCAAGGACCCCGCCGAGCACCTCTCCCTGACCCTGGAGCTGATGGAGAAGTTCCTGCCCTGGGAGTACGCCCGCGCCACCAAGGTCGAACTGACCGACGCCGGCGGCACCCTGGCGGGCCGTTACGCGCCGACCGTGCGCAACCCCATCGGCCGGCTGCCCGGCGGCGGCCTGGTCCTCGGCGTGGCCGACGTGGTCGTGGCCAACGACCCGATCACCGGCCAGGGCTCCAACTCGGCGTCCAAGTGCGCGGCCGCCTATCTCGCGTCCATCCTGGAGCGCGGCGACCAGCCCTTCGACGAGGAGTGGATGAAGGCCACCTTCGACCGCTACTGGGCGACCGCCCAGCACGTCACCAAGTGGACCAACGCCATGCTCGCCCCGCCGCCGGAGCACATCCTCAACCTCATCGGCGCCGCCGGCCAGCTCCAGCCGGTCGCCGACCGCTTCGCCAACGGCTTCAACGACCCGGCCGACTTCGAGAACTTCTTCTACGACCCCGCGAAGACGGAGGCGTACGTCGGCTCGGTGGCCGCCGGCGCCTGACGTACTCACGACCCTCTCGGCCCCGTGCCCGCCTCTCACAGGCGGCGCGGGGCCGCGTCGGGTCGTACGGCGCCCAGGACCGGGTTGGCCGCCAGGGGGGAGATCTTGACGTTCTCGCCCGTACGGGGAGCCTGGACCACCTTGCCGTCGCCCAGGTAGAGGGCGACATGGGTGGCCTCGGGGAAGTAGATCACCAGGTCGCCGGGGCGCAGCGAGTTCAGCGGGACGTGGGGGAGCCGGGCCCACTGCTCCTGGCTGGTGCGGGGGATGGGGGTGCCCGCGCGGGCCCAGGCGCGGGAGGTCAGGCCCGAGCAGTCGAAGGAGGCCGGGCCCTCGGCGCCCCAGCGGTACGGCTTGCCGAGCTGGTCCAGGGCGTAGCGGACCGCCTGGCCGCCCTCCGCCGAGGCCGGCCGGTCGGCGCCGAGGGCGCCGGAGCCGGTGAGGCTCCGCTGCGCCCGGGCCACCCCGTCCTGCTCCAGCCGGGACACCTCGCCTCGCTGCTGCGGGGTGAGGGAGGCGAGGAGCCGTTCCACGTCCGCCAGGCGCCGGGTCACGTCGTCCCGCTGCTTCTTCTGCTTCGCGGCCAGGGTGAGCTGGGTGTCCAGCGCCCTGCGGGCCGACTTGGCGAGCGCGTCCGCGCGCTTCTCGGCGCCGGTCAGCCGGTCCAGGGTGGCGGCGTGTTCACCGGCGACGCGGCCGATGACATGGCCCTCGTCGAGTGCCTGCTGCGGGTCGCGGGCCAGGAGCACGCGGACGTAGACGGAGAAGTTCGAGCTGTTCTGGTACTGCTGGCGGGCGAGTCGTCCGGCATCCCCCTGGCTGGCCTTCAACGCCAGCCTGGCCTTGGCCAGTTCACCGTCCAGGCGCTTCACCGCGGCGCGCTGGGCGGTGAGCTTCTCGGCGGTGGCGTTGTAGGTCTCGGTGGCCTGCTCGGTCTGCCGGTACAGTTGCCGAAGGTCCGTCAGCAGCTGGGCCACCGGGCGCTGCGGCTCCGGCGCGGCCAGGGCGGGCGCGGGCGCGAGGGCGACCTGGGCCGCCATCGCGGCCGTACAGGCCAGGCGCAGCAGGGTTCCTGACACGACATCACCTCCGGTACGCGGGGCGGCGGACCTCCCGCCGGCCTCCGTACCGCGAGCTTGTGCCGTGTCCCGCCGGGTTTGCGAGCCGAACGTGGGCGGTCCGGCGCAACCATGTCACCCGGTCGGGTCGTCCGGCTTGCCGTGCGGCGTGTTGTCCCGCCTCGGCCTCGACCAGGGCCAGCGGAGCCGGTCGGCGTCGCCGAGGCCCTCGGGGTCGTGCACGTACTTCCACCCGCGCACCAGCCTCCCCCACGCTCGGCTGAGCTTGCGCGGGGGGACCCCCACGGTGTGCCCGCGAGGGGTGCGCCGGTACACCAGCACGGTGGGCGGCCCGCCGGCCGCGTCGGGGACCGGGATGCGGTACGTCTTCGGGGGGTGGCCGGTCGGGCCGAGCAGCACGGGCAGCACCCGGCCGTCCATCGGGCCGCCCTCGAAGGGGATGTCCTGACTCTTCACGCCCTCAAGTCTCGGTCATCCCCCGGCGATCGCGGCGACGACGGCCGCCGTCTGCGGGTCGCGTCCGGCGGTCACCACCAGGACGGCGGTGAACTGCTCGACCAGCCAGTCCCGCAGCTCGTCCCTCGGCGGCCGCTTGTCCTCGTCCAGCCACATCAGCGAGGACGCCTCGACCGCCGCGACCCACATCCGCACCGTCATCCGCAGCCGGGGTCCCGGCTCGGTCACCCCGAGGTGGCTGTAGAGGTGTTCGGCGGCGGCCCGGCGCACCCCGTCCACGATGGCCGTGGTCCGGGAGGTCTCCACCACGCTGCCGCCCTGGAGCAGGGCGCTGAACCCCGTGTCGTGCTCGTCCACGAAGGCCAGGTAGCGGTCGAGGACCCGCGCGAGCCGGGCCGCCGTCGGCCCCTCACGGGGCTCGTCGAAGCAGAGCCGCAGCGCCTCGGCGGCCGACGTCAGCGCGGCCTCGTAGAGCTGCTGCTTGCCGCCGGGGAAGTAGCGGTAGACCAGCGGGCGGGAGACCCCGGCCGCCTCCGCCACGTCGTCCAGCGAGACGTCCTCGGGGGCGCGGTGCGCGAAGAGGGCCAGCGCCGATTCCAGGAGCTGGCCGCGGCGCTGTTCCACGCTGAGGCGTCGGTAGGCGGGGGTGGCGGCCGACGGGGTCATGACGGCAGCGTAATCGCTCCCCTCCCGGCCGCCCTGCCGGGTGGCGTCGCTACGCCAGCAGCCCCGACGCCTTCCACAGCCGCCGTCCGGCGCCGCGCAGGACGCCGATCTCGTCCAGGAACTCGGTGAGCCGGCCCGCGCCGGTCTGCATCACCTCGCGCCGGTGCCCGCTGGCCTTCACCTGGGCCACCGCCTCGCGCTTGTCGAGGCCGACGTTGGTGTACACCTCCGGGTTGATGAAGGCGATGGAGAAGATCCGCGCGAACTCGCCGGAGGTGACACGGGTGAACTCCCGCGACCACTTCGGCGCCGTCACCATCTGGCGGCGCAGCTCCTCACGGGCGTACCGGACGTGCCGGGCCTCCTCCACCACGTGGATGCGCGTGACGCCCCGGATCAGCGGCTGCACCCGCTCGTCGGGGAAGGTGAGCCGCTGCATCCAGTCCAGTACCTCCTCGCCGAGCAGGGTGGCGGTGAAGGAGCCGGGCGTGGTGGAGATGGTCTTGAACAGGCGCCCGAGGTTCTGGTGGGCCCGGCTCACCGGGTACCAGGGGGTGCCGCCGCGGGTGACCACGCGGGCGAACATCTTGGAGTGCCGGCACTCGTCCTCGATCTCGGTGAGCGCGTACCGGACGTGGGCGCTGGTGGCCGGCTTGTCGTAGATGTGCCGCACCAGCAGCTGCATCAGGATCAGCTCGAACCAGATGCCCAGTGAGGCGAGCGCGGCGGCCTCGTGCCGGGACAGGTCGATGCGCTGCTCCTCGCTCATCCGGTGCCAGAGCGGGGTGCCGTACAGCGACACCAGCTCCGGGGGCCAGAACCACTTGCCCTCCTCGAAGGGGGCGTCCCAGTCCAGCTCCTTGTCCGGGTCGAAGGAGTGCTTGGCGGAGGAGACGAGCAGTCGCTCGGCCACCTGCTCGCGGTCCTTGAGCGCGCCGAGCGCGTCGCGCAGCCCGTCGAGCGCGTCCGCTTCC
This sequence comes from Streptomyces sp. SID1328, assembly GCF_009865595.1. Lineage (NCBI taxonomy): Bacteria > Bacillati > Actinomycetota > Actinomycetes > Kitasatosporales > Streptomycetaceae > Streptomyces > Streptomyces sp. SID1328. Next base: position 4,761 of record NZ_WWKH01000274.1, read on the forward strand.
GTCAGGGTCGTCATGGCCTTTGGTCACCTCGTCCAGCCAGGGGTACGTCGTCGTCAGCCTCTTATGAGACTGCGTGTCAGCAAGGGCGTCAATCCCTCGCGCACGACTTTTACCGACGACGCGTCACCTCGGGCTCAGGAACCGAGCACCGCCCGCATCACATCCCGGGCGATCGGCGCCGCGTCCCCGCCCCCGCTGATCTCCCCCCGGTCCGCCGAGGCGTCCTCCACCACCACCGCGACCGCCACCGCCGGCTGCGGCGCGCCGTCCGCCTGCGCCCAGGAGACGAACCAGGCGTACGGCACCCCGGTGTTGCCGACCCCGTGCTGCGCGGTGCCCGTCTTGCCGCCGACCGTGGCACCCCGGATCGCCGCGTTGCCGCCGGTGCCGCGCTCCACCGCGTCCCGCATCAGCTCCTTCAGCCGGGACGCCGTCGACGCCCGCACGACCTGCGTCAGCGGATGCGCACCGCCGCCCGCGACCGTCTCGCCCCCGGAGCGGGTGGTGCGCTCCACGAGGTACGGCGCCCGCGCCTGCCCGCCGTTCGCCACCGCCGCCGACACCATCGCCATCTGGAGCGGGGTGGCCCGCGTGTTGTACTGCCCGATGGAGGACAGGCCGAGCTGCGCCTTGTCCACCACCGTGTCGAAGGTGGACTCCGCCACCGCGAACGGCACCCGGAGCCCCGTGTCGTTGAAGCCGAAGGCCCCCGCCGTCGCCGCCATGTCCCCCAGCCCCACGTCCACGCCCAGCTTGGCGAACACCGTGTTGCAGGACCACGCGAACGCCTCCCGCAGCGAGGCGTCCCGGCAGCCGTCGGCCTCGTTGGTCAGCCGGGTCGTGGTGCCCGGCAGCCGGTACGGGTCGGGGGAGTCGGTCGGCGCGTCCAGATCCGTGATCACTCCGGCGTCCAGCGCGGCCGCCGCCGTGACCACCTTGAACGTCGACCCCGGCGGATACGTCTGCCGCACCGCCCGGTTCAGCATCGGCTTGTCCGGATCGGCGTTCAGCCGCTCCCACGCCGCCGCCGCGCGCGTACCGTTCCCCGAGAGCCGCGCCGGGTCGTACGACGGGGTCGACACCAGCGCCAGCACCCTGCCCGTGGCCGGCTCGATCGCGGCCACCGCGCCCTTGCGGCCGCCCAGCCCCTGGTACGCGGCCCGCTGCGCCTTCGCGTTCAGCGTGGTGACGACGTTCCCGCCGGGCGCCGTCCCGCTCGCCGTGTCCTGCCACACCGGGAACCCCGACAGCAGCGGATCGGTGCCGGACAGCAGCCGGTCCTCCGCGTGCTCCAGGAAGGTCGAGCCGAAGCGCTGCGAGGCGAAACCGGTCACCGGGGCGTACAACGGGCCGTCCAGGTAGGTGCGTTCGTAGCGGAGCTGCTCGCCGGTGTCGCGGGAGCCGGTCACCGGCGCGCCGCCGACCAGGATGTTTCCGCGCGGCTGCTGGTAACGGGCGATGGCCGAGCGCCGGTTGGCCGGGTTGTCCCCGTACGCGCCCGCCTCGACCACCTGCACCCGCGCCGCGTTGGCCAGCAGCGCCAGCAGGAGGAGGCCGCAGAAGACCAGGGCGTGCCGGATGTACGGGGCCATCGGGCGGGTGCCGCCGTAGTCGCCCGGTCCGCTCACGGGGCCTCCTCGCCGTCGTACTGGCTGCGCGCCGAGTCGCTCACCCGGATCAGCAGGGCCACGATCGCCCAGTTGGTGACCACCGAGGAGCCGCCCTGGGCGAGGAACGGCATCGCCATGCCGGTCAGCGGGATCAGCCCGGTCACCCCGCCCGCGATCACGAACACCTGGAGCGCCAGGATCGACGCCAGCCCCACCGCCAGCAGCCGCCCGAACGGCTCCCGCAGGGCGAGGGCGGCCCGGAATCCCCGCTCCACCAGCAGGGCGTACAGCAGGAAGATCGCCGCGAGGCCGGCGAGGCCGAGTTCCTCACCGGCCGTCGCCAGGATGAAGTCCGACTTGGTGGCGAAGCCGATCAGCGGGGAGTGGCCGAGCCCCAGCCCGGTACCGGTCATCCCGCCCGCCGCGAAGGCGAACAGCGACTGGGCGAGCTGGTTGGGTCCCTCGCCCGCGTCGATGCTGGCGAAGGGGTCCAGCCAGTCCTCGATCCGGCCGTGCACATGCGGCTCCAGATGCCCGACCGCCCACGCGCCGAGCACCGCCAGCACCAGCCCCACCGCGATCCAGCCGGTCCGCCCGGTCGCCACGTACAGCAGCACCACGAACAGGCCGAAGAAGAGCAGCGAAGTGCCGAGGTCCCGCTCCAGCACCAGCACCCCGACGCTCAGCAGCCAGATCGTCACGATCGGCCCGAGCACCCGCCCGGTCGGGAACTGCAGCCCCCAGATCCGGCGCCCGGTGTACGCGAGCGCGCTGCGGTTCGCGGCCAGGTAGGCGGCGAAGAACACCGCGAGCAGCACCTTGGCGAACTCGCCCGGCTGGATGGAGAACCCCGCGATCCTGATCCAGATCCGCGCGCCGTTGACCGCCGGGAACAGGATCGGCAGCAGCAACAGCACCAGTGCCGCCGCCACGCACACGTACGAGTACCGCTGGAGCACCCGGTGGTCCCGCAGCACCAGCACGACCACGATGAACAGTCCCACCCCGAGCGTCGACCACACCAGCTGCGCCGGGGCCGCCCGGTCGGCCGGGGTCTGGAGGTCGAGCCGGTAGATCAGCACCAGCCCGAGCCCGTTCAGCAGCACCGCGATGGGCAGCGGCAGCGGATCGGCGTACGGCGCCCGCAGCCGCACCGCGATGTGCGCGAGCAGCGCGAGACCGCCGAGCCCGGCCCCGTACCCCGCCGCGCCGGGCGGTACGGAACCGGTGCGGGCCACGCCGACCGCGCAGTAGCCGTACACCGACAGCAGCACGGCCAGCACGATCAGGGCCAGCTCGACCCCGCGCCGCCGGGGCAGCCGGGGACGCGGGACGGCGGTGCGGGAGGCGGGCGGCGCGGTCCCGGCCTGGGTCATCGGCGGGAGTTCCGCTGGCGGGGGATCAGCACCAGCGCGGGGCGGGCCCGACGTTGCCGATGTACCGGGCCGAGGCCCACGCCCAGGTGCCGTCCGTCAGCAGGTACCAGAGCGGGTTGGTGCCGACCCGGTCGCCGTTCACCTTGCAGTAGATGGACACGCGCTCGCCCTGCCTCGCGAAGCGGACGCGGCGGGTGCCGCGGTCCGGGCGGTCGTGCAGCCAGATGCCGCCCTCGGCGGTCACCACACCCTCGTACCGGCGCGGGTCGCGGTCGCCGCGCCCGCCCGCGTGCCCGTCG
>NZ_WWKH01000275.1:0-9998 GCF_009865595.1 Streptomyces sp. SID1328
GGCTCGCACCCCCGGCAGGGGCAGGAGCGCCGCCAGGAGGGACCGGGCGGCCCGCAGGAGTCGCCGTCCCCCGGCCGGTCGGCCGCGCCCAAGGTGCGCGGCGGCGGCACCCTGCCGGACCCGGTCAACGGGATCAGCATGCCGGTGCCCGAGGGCTGGACCGGCCAGGCGTTCGCCATCGGTGCCCAGGTGACCTCGGACAAGTCCTACAAGTGTCCCGGCGACACCTCCAAGAACTGCACTGCGGGCGGCGCCTACTCGGCGCCGGCCCGCGTGCTCGGCACGCGCGGCGAGACGGCCGAGGCGGTCGCCAAGGCCGATGTCGCGGCCAACGCCGAGGAGTCGTACGGCGGGAACTCCTACGGCGGCATCACCTCGCACCAGGTGCTGGCGTCGCGGGCGGTGACGGTGGCCGGGCAGAAGGGCTATCTGGTGCGCTGGAAGGCGGTCACCAGCAAGGGCGCCGACGGCTATGTGGAGTCGGCCGCGTTCCCCTCGCCCGCCGATCCGAGCCGCATGCTGGTGGTGCGCTTCGGGCTGGACGTGGGGCAGTCCACGGCGGTGATGGACGAGATCCTCAAGGGGATCGAGGTGTCGTCCGGCGGGGGCTCCGGCCAGGACGTCTGAGCCCGGCCCGCTGAGGAAGTCCGCCGAAGAAGTCCGGGCCGGGCGGAATCCCCCTCCGCTCAAGGGGGACCCCGCCCGGCCTGGGCGTGCGCCGCCCCCGTCCCCACGGTGCGGCGCGTCCAGGTCACCGTTCAGTCATCCCGTGAACGGCGGCCTGGGGTCTGAACCGGCCTACTCGGCCGGATTCCTCGTCAGGCCGAGCGCGGGCAGCACGACGGCCTCCACGAACCCTGCCAGGTAGTCGGCGTCGGCATACTGCCCGCACAGCACGGGGCGCACGCGCAGGACGCCGAACATCATCGCCGGCACGTAGTCCAGCGCGGGGTGGCCCGCCGGGACCTCGCCCCGCGCGACGCCCCGCTCCAGCATCTCCTGGAGCGCGGCGATCTCCGGGTGGACCAGCGCCTCGCGCAGCGCCTCGGCCAGTTCTCGGTCGTCGGTGAGGGCGTGCCCGAGCGACTGGAGCAGCCGGGTGTCCTTGCCCGACCAGTCCCCCGCGGCTCGCGCGGCCTGCCGCAGGTCCTCGGTGAGCGAGCCGGTGTCGATCCCGGCGAACCGCACCTTGCGGCTGGCGCGCAGCGCGGCGGCGACGAACTGGGGCTTGGTCTTCCACTGCCGGTAGAGCGTGGACTTGCTGCACCGGGTGCTGGCGGCGATGCCCTCCATGGTGACGGACTCGTAGCCGCAGTGGCGGATCTGGTCGAGCACGGCGTCGAAGAACTCCTGTTCACGCTCGGGCGTGAGCTTGGAGCGGCGCGAAGCGACGACCGTCTCGGGTTCGTCCGCGGCCTGCGACGTCATACCTGGCTTCCCCTCACTCGTCCCCGGTGTGTACTGCCCGATTCCAGTGTGTCGCACTGTACCGATACGCCAGTGTACCGGTACTCGACCGTATCGGTACACTGGCGTATCGGTACGCAAACGTATCGCTGAGTTCGGAAGCCGTCCGGACCCAGCACGCACCACCGTCAGTGAAGGGGGCCGGGGGATGAACGCCCGATCCGAGCCCGCCGGAACGGAACCGGACTCAACGCTCCGGCCACCGCTCCTGCGGGAGTTCCTGCTCGTCGCGGGGCTCTTCTTGGTCTACAAGCTCGGACGGCGGCTCGCCGACGGCCACACCTCGGACGCCTTCCGCGACGCCCACCAGGTCTGGCACCTGGAGCGCGCCGTCCACCTGCCGTCCGAGACGGACGTCCAGTCGGCGCTGCTGCACGGCGACGCCCTGGTCCACCTGGCGAACACCTACTACGCCACCGTGCACTTCCCGGCCACCGTCGCCTTCCTGGTCTGGCTGTACCTGCGCCGCCCCGCCCACTACGTCTGGGCCCGCCGGGTCCTGGCGCTGGTGACGAGTGCGGCGCTGGTGCTGACCTTCACCTTCCCGCTGGCCCCGCCGAGGATGCTCAGCGGCACCGGTCTGCTGGACACGGCCCGGCTGTACGGCCCCTCGGTGTACGGGCCGCCCGCCCGCGACCACCTCTCCAACCAGTTCGCCGCGATGCCCTCGCTGCACTTCGGCTGGGCGCTGATGGTGGCCGTCGGCCTGATCGCCGCCACCCGGTCCCGCTGGCGCTGGCTGTGGCTGCTGCACCCGCTGGTCACCCTGGCGGTGATCGTGGGCACCGCGAACCACTACTGGATGGACTCGATCGTGGCGACGGCCCTGCTGGTCACCGCGCTGGCCCTGATCCCCTCCCCGCACCGCACCGCGGGACCGGGGAACGCGGGCACCGCCCGCCTCCGGCTCCTTCCGCAGGACACCGCGCTCGCGGGACCGGCCCGATGAGCGGTGCGCTGTCGGCCGCCATCGGCCTGTCCCTGATATCGGCCGTCGCCTACGCCTCGGCGGCCGTCGCCCAGGAGCGCCTCGCTTCCCGGAACTCGGGCGCGGGCCTGCTGCGGATGCTGAGCACCGGCGCCTGGTGGTCGGCGGTCGGCCTGAACGCGGGCGCCGCCCTGCTGCACGTCGTCGCCCTGCGGTACGGCCCGCTCACCGTGGTCCAGCCGCTGGGCGCCCTGACCCTGGTCGCGGCGGTGCCGCTCGGCGCGCGGGCGGCCGGACGCCGGGTCACCGCGCTGGAGTGGCGGGGTACGGCGCTGACGCTGCTCGGGCTGGGCGCGCTGCTGACGGCGGCCTCCGGTCCGGCGCCCGAGCGGGCGCTGAGCCTGCCCTCGGCGCTGGCGGTCGCCGCCACGACCACCGCCGTGATCGGCACCCTGAGCCGCCCCGGCACCCGGCCGGGCCTCAGGCACGCGACCGCGTCCGGGTTCGCCTCGGGTGTCGCCTCCGCGCTCACCCAGACCGCGACGGTGGCGGCCACCGAGGGCACCGGCCCGGCGCTGAGCCCGCTGGTGATCGTGGTCGCGGTGCTGGTGGCCGCGTTCGCCACCGGCGGGCTGCTGCTGTCGCAGACGGCCTACCGGGGCGGTCTCGGTGCCCCGCTCGCGGTGGTCACCCTGGCCAACCCGCTGGCCGCCTCGGTCATCGGCCTGACCCTGCTCGGCCAGGGCCTCCACGGCGGCGCCGTCGGCATCCTGCTGGCCCTCGCCGGGGCAGTCCTGGCGGCCCGGGGCGTGGTCCTGCTGACCCGCGCGACCCCGGCCACCGCGTCCGTACCACCGCCCGCGCCGGGACCGGACGACGAGGAGCACCCGGTGGCGGCGGTGCTGGCCCTGGAGCCGGCCACGGCGACGCGGGAGCCGAGGCTGACCCGTCGGCGGTCGAGGCCACGGCGGCTGACCCGGCTGTAGCCGGGGTCCGAGACGGCTGTGGACGAGAGGGCGGCCGGCGCATCACGCGCCGGCCGCCCTCTCGTACGTCTGCCCGGGTGCTCGTCAGCCCAGGCCGCGCGAGTCCTGCTTCAGCGCGGTGTCCACGGTGAGCGCCGTCGCCACGACGAGGCTCCGAAGCGGCTCGGGCAGCGGGCGGTGGATCTGGAGGACGTAGTTGTCCGCCGTGGTGAACAGCGTCTTGGCCAGACCTTCCCAGGTCTTGGTGATACGGGCGATCTCGGCGCCCTCGTGGTCCACGATGGCGAAGTTCCAGGCCCGCCAGTTCTCCGCCTTGATCGCGCCGACCTGGTGGCCGTCCACGTTGATGGCGAAGTTGATCTTGCCGATCATGTTCTGCTGGACGATCTCACCGACCTGCGAGCCGTCCGGACGGGCCACCAGGACACGCGACTTGAAGATCTTCGCCGGGCGGGTGAGCAGCAACTGCGGCTGCCCCTGGGCGTCCCGGATCTCCAGCCGGTGGGTGAGGAACTGGTCCCAGCTCGACACGAAGCGCAGGATCTTGCGGAGCACGCCCTGGCCGACCTCGACCACGGCCCCGAGGTCACGGCCGTTCTGGTCCATGACCTTGTACTCGTTGGTCAGCTCGATGAGCTTGGCCTTCTGGTTCACCACGAGCACGGGCTCGGTGAACAGGGTCCCGCCGGGCGTCGGTTCCGTACCGTCCGCGCCGGGGTGGGAGCCTGAAGAAACGTTCGATTGCGTGGTCACCGGGGCACCCTACCGTGGCTTGAACCGTACCTGACCATCCTGTTCCGGGAACGGGATATTCCGCTCCGGCTCGGCCCTGCCGACCGGGAGCCGCGTCGGCGGGAGCTGTGCCTTCCGGCGAGCGCGTGGGTTCTTTGCTCGAGTGCCTGCCGGCCGCCGTTCGGCCGGCAACCGGCATGGTTCCGGACACACCGGAACCCGCTCCCCCGGTCGAGGAGCGGGCCGGTGCATGGGTTCGGGTCAGGGGGTCTGGTAGGCCTCCACCTCGCTGAACTGCCCGGCCGGCCAGCCGGTGTTGCCGGTGACGGTCAGGCGGAGGTGGCGGAGGCTGGTGCCGCTCGGGAGGGAGACGGTGACGGTGTTGCCGGTCGCCGGGTCGAAGCGGTAGTCCTTGGCGGCGGCGACGGTGGTGAAGTTCGAGCCGTCGGTGCTGCCCTGGACGGCGATGGTCTGGGTGCGGGCACCCCAGGCCGAGGACGGAGGCAGCTTGAGCACGACACGGCGGACCGGGTAGGCGGAGCCGAGGTCGGACGTCCAGGACTGCGGGAAGGCGTTGTTGGCCGACTCCCAGTAGGTGTTGGCGTCGCCGTCGGCCGCCTTGCCGGGGGTGTAGACGTCCTGGGAGCCGGTCGCGGTGGCCGGGCGGCCCTTGACCAGGTTGCGGCCCGGATCGGGCTCGGGATTGCCCTGGCCGGGCTGGGGCCAGGTGGAGCAGTCCGCCCAGGTGCTGTTCCAGCCGGAGTTGCCGCCGCCGTCGGTGAGCGCGAACGCGCCGGAGTTCGCCGGGTAGGGGCAGTTGTAGATCCCGGCGACACCCACCTGGGTCGCGGTGACGTTCTTGAAGGTGGCCACACCCTGCGCCTCGGCCTGGACGACCACGGTCCCGGTGTTCTTCACCGTCGCGCCGGTCACGTTGACATTGCGCACCGGGTAGCCCTGGCCGCCGCCGGACACGAACTCGAAGGCGGAGTACGGGCTGTCGGTGATCGTGGTGTCGGTGATGTTGACCGTGGCGTTGATGGCGCTGTCATAGGAGTCGACGCGCAGCGCGCCCATCGGGTGGTTCCAGTTGGGGTTCAGGGCGCCCGTGCGGACCAGGGTGTTGCCCGAGACCGTGATGGTGCCGGCCAGCGGGGAGAAGGGATCGAGGAACTTCTGGTTGGAGATGGCGATCCCGCTGCCGAGGGCGTTGGTGTCGGAGACCAGGTTGTTCTTCACCGAGATGTCGGTGCCGCCGTAGATGGCGATGCCGTTGGCGAGGTTGGGCTGCGAGATGGTGTTGTTCTCGAAGCTGGAGTTGCTGTCGGGGGCGTAGAGGGACCACATGGCGAGGGAGTCGTCGCCCTGGTTGCGCAGGAAGTTGTTGCTGACGCGCACACCGCGGGCGTTGCCGTTGAGGTTGAGGCCGTCGGCGGTGGTGTCGAGGATGCGGTTGTTCTCCACGACCAGGTTGTCGTTGTTGCCGAGCAGCCACAGGCCGACCTTCATGTGCTGGACCCACATGCCGGACACGGACGAGTTGGGGCCGAGCGAGCCGTTGACGAAGTTGTCCGGGCTGGAGTCGACGCGCTCGGTGACCTCGCCGATGACCGCGAAGTCCCGCAGGTGGACGTTGCCGGCGGAGCTCGACTGGTCGATGAAGCGTGAGGTGTGCACGACCGAGTACCAGTGGCCGGCGCCGCGCAGCGTCACGTTCTGCACCCCGCTGAGCGAGGACGTGATCCGGTAGTCGCCCGGCGGAATCCACACCGTGCCGCCCTGCGCGGCCGCGATGGCGTCGCGGAACGCCTGGGTGGAGTCGCCGCCGCCGCTGGGGTCGGCGCCCTTGGAGACGACGGACACCGAACCGGCGGGCTGGGTGGCGGCAGCCGCGGCCTGCTCGAAGTCGGCCACGTCCACCGTGACCTGGGTGCCGGTGGACTCGAAGGCGACCTTGTCGCCCGCCTGGACGTTCTGGCCGAGCAGGAGGCGGGCGTTGTCGAAGAAGTGGTGGGTCTTCGAGCCCGGTATCCAACCGGTGTCGATGTAGCTGTACTTGGAGGTCACGGGCAGCGTCTTGGCGATCCGGGTGCCGTTGACGTAGACCGCGAGCGAGCCGGACTGGCCGTCCGGGACGCTGTAGGCGACGTTCACGGCGTTGGCCGCGCGCGGCACGGTGAACTCCACGCGCTGTCCGGAGTTGAGCCGCACGGCCTGCCGTCCGGACGCCTCCGAGGCGAGGCTGCCCTGGGTGTAGTCGGGGCCGACCTTGCTGCCGGTGGTGCCGGCGGACTCGGCCTCGACGGAAGTGAACGGGAGCGTTGCGCCGGAGGCGGCGTGCGCGGCCGGGGCCAGGGCGACCGTCATGCCCGCGGCGAGGGCGACGACGGCGCCCAGGGCGGGCAGGCTCCTGAGGTGTCTGGCGGTGCTGCTGCTGTGCATGTGCTGATCCCTTCAGGGTGGGGGTGCCGGGGATAGCAGGTGCGGGGGTGGGGCGGTTCAGGCGCGCAGCCAGACCGCCGTGTCCTGCGGCAGCCGGCCCGACTCGTCCAGGGGGCCGCTGCTGAGCAGGAGTCCGGAGTGTGCGGGCAGTTCGGCGGCGGTGGCCGCGAGGTTCACCACGCACAGGGCGCCGCCGGCACGGGCGAAGGCGAGGACGCCCTCGGGGGCGGGGAGCCAGGTCAGCGGGCCCTCGCCGAACGCGGGACGGGCGGCGAGCGCCTCGCGGTACAGGGTGAGCATGGAGTGCGGGTCGCGCTCCTGCCGGTCGGCCGCGTACGCCGCCCAGTCCGCCGGCTGCGGCAGCCAGGGCTCCTCGCGCGAGCCGAAGCCCGCGTAGGGGGCGTCGGCGGACCAGGGCAGCGGGACCCGGCAGCCGTCGCGGCCGGGGTCGGTGCCGCCGGAGCGGTGGTGCATCGGGTCCTCGATCCGGTCCACCGGGATGTCCGCCTCGGGCAGGCCCAGCTCCTCTCCCTGGTACAGGTAGACCGAGCCGGGCAGGGCCAGGGAGAGCAGGGCGGCGGCGCGGGCGCGGCGGGTGCCGCGCGCGAGGTCGGTGGGGGTGCCGAACGCCTTGGCGGCGAAGTCGAAGCCGGTGTCGGCGCGGCCGTAGCGGGTGACGGTGCGGGTGATGTCGTGGTTGCACAGCACCCAGGTGGCGGGGGCGCCGACGGGAGCGTGCTCGGCGAGGGTGGAGTCGATGGCCGCGCGCAGTCGGTCCGCGTCCCAGGGGCAGGACAGGAAGGCGAAGTTGAAGGCGGTGTGCAGTTCGTCGGGGCGGAGGTAGCGGGCGAAGCGCTCGGTGTCGGGGAGCCAGACCTCGCCGACGAACACCCCGCCGTACTCGTCGGCGACCGCGCGCCAGGAGCGGTAGATGTCATGGAGTTCGTCGCGGTCGACGAAGGGGTGCGGGTCGGGCGCGCCGGCGAGGTCGGGCAGGTCGGGGTCCTTGGCGAGCAGGGCGGCGGAGTCGATACGGACGCCCGCGACGCCGCGCTCGAACCAGAAGCGCAGGATGTCCTCGTGCTCGCGGCGCACGGCGGGGTGGGCCCAGTTGAGGTCGGGCTGCTCGGGGGTGAACAGGTGCAGGTACCAGTCGCCGTCGGGCAGCCGGGTCCACACCGGTTCGGTGGAGCCGACGAACTGCGACGGCCAGTCGTTGGGCGGGAGTTCGCCGTGCGCGCCGCGTCCGGGGCGGAAGTGGAACAGTTCGCGCTCGGGGCTGCCGGGGCCGGCGGCGAGCGCGGCCCGGAACCAGGGGTGCTGGTCGGAGACGTGGTTGGGCACGATGTCGACGATGGTGCGCATGCCCAGCTCACGGGCCTCGGCGATGAGCTTCTCGGCCTCGGCGAGGGTGCCGAAGGCGGGGTCGACGGTGCGGTAGTCGGCGACGTCGTAGCCGCCGTCCTTCATCGGGGACAGGTACCAGGGGTTGAACCACAGGGCGTCCACGCCGAGTTCGGCGAGGTAGGGCAGTCGGGCGCGGACCCCGGCGAGGTCTCCGGTGCCGTCGCCGTCGCCGTCCGCGAAGCTGCGCACGTACACCTGGTAGATGACGGCCGAGCGCCACCAGTCGGCCTGCCTGCGGGCATGGGTGGGCTGTGCCACGGTGCGTGCCCTTTCTGTCGAGTCTGTCGAGGGGGCCGGGTCAGCCCTTGGTGCTGCCCGCGCTGATCCCGGCGATGATGTGCCGCTGGAACACGAGGAAGAGCGCCACCATGGGGATGCTGGCGATCACCATGGCCGCAACGAGCACGGTGAGCTGGATGTTCTGCGACAACTGGACGAGGGCCACACTGATCGGCTGCTTGTCGGTGTCGGAGAAGACCATCAGCGGCCAGAGGAAGTCCTGCCAGACGGCGACCAGCGCGAAGATGGACACCACACCGAGCACCGGGCGGGACATGGGCAGCACGACCGACCAGAGGGTGCGCAGCTTCCCCGCGCCGTCGATCTCGGCGGCCTCCAGCACATCGCGGGGCAACTGGTCGAAGAACCGCTTGAGCAGGTACAGGTTGAAGGCGTTGGCGACGGCCGGCAGCCAGATGCCGAGCGGGTCGTTGAGCAGGCTGGTGTGGATCAGCGGCAGGTCGGCCGCGGTCAGGTACTTCGGTACGACGAGCGCCTGCGCCGGGACCATCAGGGTGGCGAGGATGCCGCCGAGGACCACGTTGCCGAAGGCGGGCTTCAGCTTGGACAGCGCGTACGCGGCGGCCGTGCAGAACACGAGCTGGAAGGCCCAGGCACCGGCCGCCTGCACCACGGTGTTCCACAGGTGCTGCGGGAGCTGCATCAGGTCCCAGGCGTCGGTGTAGCCGGCCAGGTGCCAGTGCTCGGGGACCAGGGTGGGCGGGGTACGGGCGATCTCGTCCGGGGACTTCATCGCGCCGGACGCCATCCAGTACACCGGGAACAGGAAGGCGAGAGCGAAGAGGACCACGACGGTCCCGAACACCGTCCAGTACAGGGCCCTTCCGCGCGGACGGGCGAGGGTGGCCGGGGAGATGAGGGTACGGGTGCTCATGTGCCCTCCTCGGTACGGGCGTTCATGCGTCCCCCTCGCTGCGGGTGAGCCGGAGGTAGAGGGCGGAGAAGGCGCCGAGCAGTACCAGCAGCATCACGCTGAGGGCGCAGGCCCCGCCGAAGTCGTTGTAGAGGAAGGCGTACTTGTAGATCAGGTAGAGCACGGTCACGGTCGCGCTCTCCGGGCCGCCGCCGGTGATCACGAAGGGCTCGGTGAACACCTGCATGGTGGCGATGATCTGGAGGAGCATCAGCATCAGGATCACGAACCGGGTCTGCGGGATCGTGACGTGCCGGATGCGCTGGAGCAGGCTGGCTCCGTCGAGTTCGGCGGCCTCGTACAGCTCGCCGGGGATGGACTGGAGGGCGGCGAGGTAGATGAGGACGGTGCCGCCGAGGTTGGCCCAGGTCGCCACGATCACCAGGGAGATCAGCGCGGTGTCGGTGCCGTTGGACCAGTTCGAGGTGGGCAGGTGCAGGGCGCGCAGGGTCTCGTTGGCGAGGCCGGCGCCGGGGTCGTAGAACCACTTCCACAGCAGGGCGCTGACCACCGGGGGGATCATCACCGGGAGGTAGACCACGACCCGGAAGAACGCCTTGGCGTGCCGGAGTTCGTTGAGGACGAGGGCGAGGACGAAGGGGACGGCGAAGCCGAGGAGGAGGGCGAGCACGGTGAAGGTGAGGGTGTTGCGCCAGGCCGCGCCGAACTCCGGATCGTGCAGGACCCGGCGGAAGTTGGCGGTGCCGACCCATTGGGGCGCGGAGCCCGGTGTGTAGCGCTGGAAGGCGATGACGACGGCGCGGATCGCCGGGTACCAGGAGAACAGGGCGAAGCAGATCAGGCCGCCGAGCAGGAAGCCGTA
>NZ_WWKH01000276.1:0-6227 GCF_009865595.1 Streptomyces sp. SID1328
ACGCCCCCGCCTCCGCCGCCGCCGCCGGGCGCCGCCTACGCTCAAGTGGTGAATCTGGCCACCGGCTTATGCCTGGACGTACGCGACGGCGACTTCGACAAGGGCACCGACGTCGTCACCGCTCCCTGCACGTCCTCGCCCGCCCAGCGCTGGAGCGTCGACAGCGACCTGGGGGTCGTCCGCTCGGCCGCCGACTCCGACTTCTGTCTGGACAGCCGGGGCGACGTCGACCGGGGCGTGGGCATCTGGACCTGCGACTCGGTCGACGGCAGCAACGGCCAGAACCTCCACTTCACGGTCGACCCCGACGGCACCATCCGGCCCGGCATCGCCATCGAGACGGCCTTGGTACCCGACGGCGGCGGGGTGGAGCTGCAGCCCCTGGACGGCGGGCGGGAGCAGCGGTGGCGGGCGGGGGCCCGCTGACGGGGACGGGGCCCGCGCGCGGAGGGCACCGGGCCGGTCAGGCCACCCGGACGCCGCTGCGCCACACCTCGCCGACCAGCGGGACGCCGGGACGGTAGGCCAGGTGGACGTGGCTGGGCGCGTCCAGGAGGACCAGGTCGGCGCGGGCGCCGGGGCCGAGACGGCCGATGTCGGTGCGGCGCAGGGCCGCGGCCCCGCCCGCCGTGGCGGCCCACACGGCCTCGTCCGGGGTCATCCCCATGTCCCGTACCGCGAGCGCGACGCAGAACGGCACGGACGAGGTGTACGACGAGCCGGGGTTGCAGTCCGTGGAGAGCGCCACCGTGACCCCCGCGTCCAGCAGACGGCGAGCGTTCGGCCACTCGGCGCGGGTGGAGAACTCGGCGCCGGGCAGCAGCGTGGCGACCGTGTTGCCGCCGGCCAGGGCGTCCACGTCGGCGTCCGTGAGGTGGGTGCAGTGGTCGGCGCTGGCCGCGTCCAGCTCCACGGCAAGCTGCACGCCGGGGCCGTACGAGAGCTGGTTGGCGTGAATGCGCGGATGCAGGCCCTTGGCGCGGCCGGCGGTGAGAATCGCGCGGGCCTGGTCGCCGTCGAAGGCGCCCTTCTCGCAGAACACGTCGATCCAGCGGGCGTGCGGGGCGCAGGCGTCCAGCATCTCCCCGGTCACGAGGGCGACGTACGCGGCCGGGTCCTCGGCCAGTTCGGGGGCGACGATGTGGGCGCCGAGGTAGGTCACCTCGTCGGTGTGGGCGGCCGCGAGGCGCAGGGCGCGGGACTCGTCCTCGACGGTGAGGCCGTAGCCGGACTTGGTCTCCATCGTGGTGGTGCCCTGGCGGAGCGCCTCGGCCAGGTGACGGGCGAGATTGGCCTCCAGCTCCGCGTCGGAGGCGGCGCGGGTGGCGGCGACGGTGGTGCGGATGCCGCCGGCGCCGTAGGCGCGGCCGGACATGCGGGCGTTGAACTCGGCGGTGCGGTCCCCGGCGAAGACCAGGTGCGAGTGGGAGTCCACGAAGCCCGGCAGGACCGCCTTCCCACCGGCGTCGAGGTGATTGTCGGTGGCGGGTGCTTTGCTTGACTCACCGGCCCACACGACGCGTTCGCCGTCGATGACCAGGGCCGCGTCCTGGATGAGTCCGAGAGGGGAATTGTCACCGAGGGAGGGGTCGTTGGTGACCAGCGTGGCGATGTTGGTGATGGCGGTGCTGCTGCTCATGGTGTGCTCGGTGTCCTCAGTCGTGCCGGTGGGGGTGCCGGTGGGGGTCAGTCGCGCAGGGCGCCGATCGCGTCGGCGAGGGCCGAGGGCACATCGGGCACACGCGTGTGCGCCCCGTCCCGTACGACCTGGCGGCCGCCCACGACCGTGTGCCGGACGTCCGCCGCGCTCGCCGCGAATACGGCCGTCTCGGCGCCGAGCCGGGGCGGCGGTCCGGCCGTTCTGACCGAGTCGAGGGCGATGGTCGTGAAGTCGGCCAGGCGCCCTGGCTCGATGGCGCCCGCCTCCTGCCAGCCGAGCGCGGCGTGGCCGTCCTCGGTGGCGGCCCGCAGCAGCGCGGCCGCGGTCCAGTGACCGCGGGTGCGGGTGCGCAGCCGCTCGTCCAGCTCCATCGCCCGCGCCTCTTCGAGCAGGTCGATGACGGCGTGGCTGTCGGAGCCGAGGGAGAGCGGGGAGCCCGCGTCCTGCAGGGCGGCGGCGGGCCCGATGCCGTCGGCCAGGTCGCGTTCGGTGGTGGGGCACATGCAGGTGCCGGTGCCCGAGCCGCCGAGCAGGGCGATGTCCTCGCCGGTCAGATGGGTGTTGTGCACACCGGTGGTGCGCGGCCCGAGCACGCCGTGGTCGGCGAGCAGCCGGGCCGGGGTGACGCCGTGCGCGGCGAGGCAGGCGTCGTTCTCGGCGGTCTGCTCGGAGAGATGGACGTGCAACGGGGCCCGCCGCTCCTCGGCCCAGCCCGCGACGGTCGTCAACTGGGCGGCGGGCACGGCCCGTACGGAGTGGACGGCCGCGCCGATCCGCGCGTGATCCTGTCCCTTGAGAACTGAACAGCGTGCGGCCCAGGCGTCCGCGGTGCCGTCGGAGAAGCGGAGCTGGTGGTGGTTGGGGGGCTGGCCGAAGCCCGCCGAGAGGTACGCGGTGTCCAGGAGGGTGATGCGGATGCCGGCCTCGGCGGCGGCCGCGATCAGGGCCTCGCCCATGGCGTTGGGATCGGCGTAGGGCGTGCCGCCGGGGGCGTGGTGGAGGTAGTGGAACTCCCCCACGCAGGTGATCCCGGCGAGGGCCATCTCGGCGTACACCGCGCGGGCGAGGGCGTGGTAGGTGTCCGGGGTCAGCCGGTCGGCCACGGAGTACATCACCTCGCGCCAGGTCCAGAAGGTCCCGGAGCCGACCTGGACCGTGCCGCGCAGGGCCCGGTGGAAGGCGTGGCTGTGCGCGTTGGCGAGGCCGGGCAGGGTGAGGCCCCGCAGGATCTCGGCGCCGGGCGGCGGCGCGGGCGTGCCGGTGCGGACGGCGGTGATACGGCCGTCCGCCACCTCGACGAGCACCCCCGGCTCGACATTGCTGCCGAGCCAGGCGTGCTCCAACCAGTAGGTTCCCTGGGTCACCTGCGGGTCAGTCCTTCCAGTACGTCGGCGAGGGCGCGCACCCCGGCCACGCAGTCGTCCTCGGTCGCGGACTCGGCCGGGGAGTGCGAGACACCGGTGGGGTTGCGCACGAACAGCATGGCGGTCGGGACGCTCCCGGAGAGAATCCCGGCGTCGTGCCCGGCGCCGGTGCCCAGCACGGGCACCGTCAGCCCGGTGTCCCGGCCCAGCAGGCGGCCGAGTTCGTCGCGCAGGGCGTGGTCGAACTCCACGACCGGGGTGAAGGACTCCCGGACCACGTCCAGGTCGATGCCGTGGGCGTCGGCGTACTCCCGCGCGGCCCGTGCGATTCCGTCGAGGACCGTGTCCAGCGCCTCCTGGCCGGGGGCGCGGGAGTCCAGCCAGCCCCGCACCAGGGAGGGGATGGCGTTGACCCCGTTGGGCTCCACGGAGATCTTGCCGAACGTGGCCACGGCACCGGCGAGTTCGGCCTCCCGCCGGGCGGCCAGCACGGTCTCGGCGTACGTCGGCATGGGGTCGCGCCGGTCCGCGAGCCGGGTGGTGCCCGCGTGGTTGGCCTCGCCCCGGAAGTCGAACCGCCAGCGCCCGTGCGGCCAGATGGAGCTGGCGATGCCGACCTGGTCGCCGGACAGGTCCAGCGCGCGGCCCTGTTCGACATGCAGCTCGACGAACGCGCCGATACGGGCGAGGCGTTCGGGGTCGGCACCGATGGCGTCCGGGTCGTAACCGGCGGCTGCCATCGCCTTGGGCAGGCTGATCCCGTCCCCGTCGGTCAGCAGATGCGCCTGCTCGACGGTGAGCTGCCCGGCGGCCAGCCGCGACCCGACGCAGGCCAGCCCGAACCGGGCCCCTTCCTCGTCCCCGAAGTTGACGATCCCGAGGGGCCGGTCGAACGTGGCGTTCCTGAGCCGGAGTTCGTCCAGCGCGGCAAAGGCGGACACGACTCCCAGGGGCCCGTCGAAGGCGCCACCGTCGGGCACGGAGTCAAGATGCGACCCGGTGACGACGGCATCCCCTTCGGCGGGGTCACCGAGCCAGGCCCACTGGTTCCCGTTCCGGTCCACCTCGTAGGCCAGCCCGCGCGCCCCGGCCTGCTCCTCGAACCAGGCCCGGCATTCGGCGTCGGCGGAGGTCCACGCGTAACGCCGGTAGCCCCCGGAGGCGGAGCTGCGCCCGATGGGAAGCAGCTCGGCCCACATCTCCTGGAAGGAAGCCGCACGGGGGGAGGCCCCCTCCGCCCCCACCGCGGAGCCGTCCTTCACGCGTCCCCACCCTCACGCATGGGCACCCGGACGTCCCGCTCCTCGGCAACGGACTCCGCGATGTCGTATCCCGCGTCCACGTGCCGAATGACACCCATACCGGGGTCATTGGTCAGCACCCGCCGAATCTTCTCCCCCGCCAGCGCGGTCCCGTCCGCCACACTGACCTGCCCGGCGTGGATGGACCGGCCCATCCCCACACCACCTCCGTGGTGGATGGAAACCCAGGAGGCCCCGGAAGCCACATTGACCATGGCGTTCAGCAGCGGCCAGTCGGCAATGGCGTCGGACCCGTCCAGCATCGCCTCGGTCTCGCGATAGGGCGACGCGACGGACCCGCAGTCGAGATGGTCCCGCCCGATGGCCAGCGGAGCGGCAAGCTCGCCGCTGGCCACCATGTCGTTGAACCGCTCCCCGGCCTTGTCCCGTTCCCCGTACCCGAGCCAGCAGATCCGGGCCGGAAGACCCTGGAAGTGCACCCGCTCGCCGGCCATCTTGATCCAGCGCGCGAGGGACTCGTTCTCCGGGAACAGTTCCAGCAGCGCACGGTCGGTCTTGGCGATGTCGGCCGGGTCGCCGGAGAGCGCGGCCCAGCGGAAGGGGCCCTTGCCCTCGCAGAACAGGGGCCGGATGTAGGCGGGGACGAAGCCGGGGAAGGCGAAGGCGCGGTCGTAGCCCGCGAGCTGGGCCTCGCCGCGGATGGAGTTGCCGTAGTCGAAGACCTCGGCGCCCGCGTCCATGAAGCCGACCATCGCCTCGACGTGCCGGGCCATGGACTCGCGGGCGCGGGTGGTGAACCCGGCCGGGTCCTTCGCGGCGGCGTCGGCCATGTCCTCGAAGTCGACGCCGACCGGGAGGTAGGCCAGCGGGTCGTGCGCGGAGGTCTGGTCGGTGACGATGTCGATGGGGGCGCTCATGGCGAGGAGCTGCGGGACGAGTTCGGCCGCGTTGCCGAGGACGCCGATGGAGAGCGGGCGGCGGGCGTCGCGGGCGTCGGTGGCGAGCTGGAGGGCGTGCTCCAGGCTGTCGGCCTTCACATCGAGGTACTTGTGCTCGATGCGGCGCTCGATGGCGCGCGGGTCGACGTCGATGCAGATGGCCACGCCGTCGTTCATGGTGACGGCGAGCGGCTGGGCGCCGCCCATGCCGCCGAGTCCGGCGGTCAGGGTGATGGTGCCGGCCAGGGTGCCGCCGAACTTCTTCGCGGCGACGGCGGCGAAGGTCTCGTAGGTGCCCTGGAGGATGCCCTGGGTGCCGATGTAGATCCAGGAACCGGCGGTCATCTGGCCGTACATGGTGAGGCCGAGGGCCTCCAGGCGGCGGAACTCCTCCCAGTTGGCCCAGTCGCCGACCAGGTTGGAGTTGGCGATGAGGACGCGCGGTGCCCACTCGTGGGTCTGCATGACGCCGACCGGGCGGCCGGACTGGACGAGCATCGTCTCGTCCTGCTTCAGCGTCCGCAGCGTGCGCACCATGGCGTCGAAGGAGCGCCAGTCGCGGGCGGCCTTGCCGGTGCCGCCGTAGACGACGAGCTTGTCGGGGTGCTCGGCGACCTCGGGGTCGAGGTTGTTCTGGAGCATCCGGAGGGCGGCTTCCTGCTGCCAGCCCAGGGCGCTCAGTTCCGTGCCGCGCGGTGCTCGTACGGGGCGGGGTCCCGACATCGTGTGCTCCTCCTGTTGCTGTCTCTATTCACATAGTCCAGTCGTGAATAGAGCTAGTCAATAGGTACCGGGTGCCATCGCCCGCGCGTCGGGAATGTTTGGCTGGAACCGTGAACGGGAGCGAGCGAGAGGGACGAGGGCACACCGTGGCACAGGAGACCGTGGAGCACGACGGCACCGACGCGCCGGAGCGGGAGGCCGCCGCGCGTGTCGCCCGGCGGGACGCCGCCGTGCGGGGCGCCGTGACCGGCGGCCTGCTCGGGCCGGACGCGCCGCTGGT
>NZ_WWKH01000277.1:0-12767 GCF_009865595.1 Streptomyces sp. SID1328
CGTGGGATCGCCGGTCGCGGTCAGCGCGTCCCGGTACGCAGCCAAGGCCCGGCGCACCCCGACGGACAGGTTCACCGCCGTCGGCCGGGCACTTACCCCGGACGTGGTGGCCTACCTGCTGAGTCAGCAGCGTGCCTCGGACGACAGCACCAATGGGGGCTGGTCGGTCCGCACGACGAACGGCTTCCCGATCGCGGAGGCCACGTCGTGGGTGGTGCGCGCGCTCAGCAGGCCGGGCACCGGGGTGCTGGGCGGCGAGGCGCTGGCGCGCGGGGCGGAATGGCTCCGGGCCAACCAGAACGTCGACTTCGGCTGGGGCTCGTATCTCGGGCAGCCCTCCCGCGTCTTCCACACCGCGCTGAACATGCTGGCGCTCCAGGAGAGCGGCGCGGGGGCGGACTCGCTGGCCGGGGCGCAGCGCTGGCTCATCGACGGGCAGAACGCCCGAACCCCCGCCTGGGGTCCCACCCCCGGCGCGGAGCCCACGATGCTGCACACCAGCATCGCCCTGCTGGCCCTGTCCCGGACCCCCGGAGCGCTCAGCGCCAACACCATGCGCCAGACCGCGGAGTGGCTGCTGGAGCGGATCGAGCCGGGCATCCACGTCGAGCGCAGCACAACGGTGGAGGAGTACGACGTCCCCTACGCGGACGGCGACATCCAGGCCGTCTTCCAGAACTCCCTGCCCCATTTCGCCGGACCGCTGGCCCTCTCCGCGATCCTCTCGACCGGGGTGGTCGACCCCTTGCAGCAGAAGGTGTTCGACTCGGTCAACGCGATCATGGACACCCAGCTCGAAGGAGGCCACTGGGAACTGCCGCGCAGCCCCATGAGACCGTCGGTGTGGGCGCTGTGGCCCTTCGTCTCGGCTCTGTCCTCGGCACGCTCGGCCATTCTTTCCACGCCCCGAGCCAAAGCGGCCCTGCTCTTCCCCGGCTGTGCCATCGTCCAGAGCGAGGACGTGGCCCAGGACCTGACGAGACGGCTGCTGATCCAGAACGCGTTGTTCGACTGGATCAGAAGCCGCAGGGTCGTGCTCGCCCTCTGGCTCGTCGCGGCCGTGACGACCGGCGTCCCCGTGACCCTGCTCCTCGCGGGCAGGTTCTCGGTGAAGGACTTTCTCACCGCCCTGATTTTCCCGGTGCTGCTCATGGTCTTCCAGGTCATCTGGGAGCGGCGGGCCGCGCGTGCGGGAGCGGGCGGGTGAGTGCCGGCACGCGCCGCGGGTCACGGGCGGGACTTGCCCTCCAAACGGCCGGGGAGCGCGCAGCCTGTGAGATGTGCGACGAGGTCAGCGCGTTCGGGGCGCACGCCACCGGAAGCTTCGTTCCGGAGCGGGCGCCGCGGGGCGGCCTGCGCGTGCGGCGCCGGGGCTTCTCGCGCCTGATCCGGCGTACCGGCGCGGTCGACGTGCTGGCCGGGCTCGGCGCACTGCTGCCGGGATACGCGCTGATCGTGCCGCACCGGCACACCGCTAGCCTCGGCGAACTGCCGGTCGGGGAACTGGCAGAGGCGCTCTCCGTCGCGTGGCAGTACGCCGCCCTGATCGAGAAGGAACTCGGCCACGCCACCGTCCTGGTGGAGCACGGCTCCTCCGGTGCGACCGACAGCGGAGGCGGGTCCTGCATCGTACATTCGCACCTCCATATATTTCCGCTCCTCAACGCTGCGCATTCTGCCCGCTTCGTGGCGCCGGGAAGTCGGAAAAGCTCCGAGTTCGCCGATGTCGTTGACACCGCGCGGCGCGGGGAAAACTATTATTTCTGCACATGGAAACGTGACGAGGTGTACCTGTTGGCCGATCCTGATCTCCCCTCGCAGTTCGCGCGCCGCGTCTGGTCGGAAACGCTGGAGCTGCCCCACCTGTGGGACTGGGCGGCCTTCCCCTTTCTCGATCACTGCGCCGACACGGCACGGCGGCTGGGCGGCTCGGCGGATTCCCCCGAGGAGCAGCAGATGCGCGAGACTCTCTTCGCCTACGGGGCGGCGGCCGCCGGTTACGCGGAGCGGACCCGGCGCTTCGCCGCCGGGTCGTCGATGCCGCAGGACATCGTCGCGTTCGCCCGCTCGCACGAGGGGCCCCTGCTCGACGCGGGCTCGGGGGCCGGACGCGACGCGGCTGCCTTCGCGGACGCGGGCAAGGACGTGATCGCCCTGGACGCCTGCCTGCCCCTGCTCGACCTGGCACCGGCCCGCCCCGGGGTCCGCAAGGTGAGCGGTGATGTGCGAGCCCTGCCGCTGGCCGGTGAGTCGATGGGCAGCGTCTGGTGCTCGGCGGTGCTTCTCCATCTGCCGCCGGCGCAATTACTCAGGGCGCTGGCCGAATTCCATCGCGTACTCCGCCCCGGAGGTGTCGCGCACATCTCGGTCAAGGAAGGCGAGGGGCACGCCTCTTTGCCCATAGGGGCGGACAGTGTATTTCTCCGGCATTTCTTCTATTACCGTATCGACGATCTGGTCACGCTCGCCCGGCGGGCGCGGTTCGAGGTCGTGCGGTCCTGGGTCGAGGAGGAGCAGGATTCCTCCGAGGACATGCAGCGCTGGGTAAAATTCTGGCTGAGGAAGACGGGGTGATTCCGTCCCCCGCTCCGGCCGGCCGCGCGCCGTTGCTGCCCCATCTGCACCTCCACCTCGAACCCGAGGAGCGCAAAAGGCGCGAACTCGGCATGCCGGGGCGGAACTTCGGCGACCGTCACCAGTTCTTCGAGGCGCACCGGGTGGACCGGGCGGACGCCGTCCCGGTCACGGTCCGGGACCTTCGGCGCTTCCTCGCCGACGTCCACACCGAGCAGCGTGAACAGGGCGTCGCTCACGCCGAGTTGCGTCTCTCACCGCGCCGCTTCCTGCGGGACGGCATGACCTGGCAGGAGTTCACCGACACCGTCCAGGGCTGCCTGGCCCCCCTGCGCGACCCGGTAATGCGGGCCGTCCTGCTCGTCAACCGGAACAGCCCCGCACCGTTTCTCGCCATGGTCACCGAGCGGATCGCCGAACTGCCACCGGTGTTCACAGGCGTGGACCTCGCGGGCGACGAGATCCAGCACACCGACGTGCGGCCCGCCGTGCCCCTCTTCCGCGCCGCGGCCGACTCCGGGCTCGGACGGACCGTCCACGCAGGGGAGTTCGGTCCCGAGGAGCACATCTGGCGGGCGCTCGACGTACTGGGTGCCCAGCGCATCGGCCACGGGGTGTCGGCAGCCGCCGGCTCCGCCCTGCTGCGGCGGATGGCGCGGGACGGAATCCTGCTGGAGGTCTCCCTGACCTCCAATGTGGCCCTGGGGGCAGTCCCGGGACCGGCCGCTCACCCGCTGCCCGCCTTCCTGGAGGCGGGAGTTCCCGTCGCGTTCAACTCCGATGTACCGCTGCACACCGGGCGAACCCTGGTGGATGAACTCCGGCTCGCCTCGGATGCGTTGGGGGCTGCTCCCGAGGTGATCCGGGATCTCCAGTCGCGGGCAGCCCGGCACTGCTTCACCCGTCACCCTCCCGCACGTTCCGGCTCAGCATCGTCGCCCCCAGCAGGGTCAGCGTGTGGATGACGGAGTTTCCGTGGCGGTGGCTGGTGATGAGGCCGGCGTCTCTCAGGGCGGTGGTGTGGTGGGTGGCGGTGGCGGGGGTGACGCCGGCGCGGTGGGCGGCTTCGGTGGTGGTGGCGCCGGCGGCGGTCGCGCGGAGGACAGTTGCTCTCGCCCGGCCCAGGAGGATCTCCAGGGAGGGTGAGCCTGCCGTCGGGCGGGGCGGCTCGTGGTGGAGGGAGTAGGCGAGGACCGGGGGGAGGGCGGGGTCGGCCAGGGAGACCGGGCCCTTCCAGCAGAAGTAGGAGGGGATCAGCAGCAGGCCCCGGCCCTGGAGGCGGATGTCGTGCTCCGTCGGGTACGTGCCGATCTCCAGCCGGGGGTGCTGCCAGCGCACCGCCGGGCCGAGGCCGCCCAGGAGGCCCTCGGTGCCGCCGTCGAGCGAGTGCCGGGCCAGCCGGACGCGCTCGGTGTGCACGCCCTCGTGCATCCACTCCTCGTGCGGCTCGATCACCGCGCGGTGGTAGGCCCGCAGGACGCTCACCAGCTCGGTGCGCGGCTCCTTCTCAGGCAGCCGGGCGAGGTGCGGGGGTACGCGTCTTATCCGCGCCAGCGCCGCCAGTTCCGCCGTCACCCGGGCCGGGGGTGTCGACAGGATCGCCTTCAGCCCCGCCTCCAGGCCGGCGGTGCCCTCCAGCGGGGTGAGGAAGTCCGGCCAGTACGACGCGCGTGGATACAGCGGGAGCAGGAACTGCCGTACCGCGCTCTCCAGTCCCGCCTCCCGTAACCGCTCGCGGGCCGTGCGGTACCAGTGCGCGTAGGCCCAGCGGCCGGCCGGTGTCTGGAAACGGTGGAGGCTCGCGGCGATCTCCCACAGGGCGTGCGGAGCGGGGGCGACCCGTGTCCTGGCCAGATCCTCCGCCGAGAAATGGAAGCGAAGCAAGCTCAACACCCTTTCCACCGGCGTTATTTGACGCTGTTCGAATGAGCATGACAGCCGAAAGCGCACACCGGAGCATGAACTCGCTCCGCCGCACCGATCTCCGAGGCACCACCCGTACCTTCCGCACACCGAAGGAACCCGATGGCGAAGATCCTCACCCACCCGGCCGCAGCGGCGGCCCTGCTCGCGGCCCTCGCCGTCTCGGCGCCCGCCACCGCGTCGGCCGCCCCCGCCAGCGCCTCTTCGGCGGCCACCAGTTGCTACGGCGGTGCCGTCACCGTCAGCTACGGCGACGCCGTCGAGTTCGGCCCCTACACCACGACGTCCCGCTGCACCGACATCAACCTCCGCATGGTCGGCGGTGACGCCGAGTTCGTCTGGGCCTGCGTGAAGTTCACCCGCGTCGGCGAGTGCAACTACTGGACCAAGGTCGGCCGGAGCTGGAAGACCATCGCGACCGACGTCAAGGACGGCAGCAAGTTCACCGTGCCCCTCGGCGTCGACCTCGAAGGCTCCTCCGCGCACGTCCAGATCGCCTTCTGACACCCGTAAGGGCCCCCGGACAAGGGCCCCTCAAGTGATCGGACCCACCATGACCCGCACCCGGAGAACCGCGGCCGTCCTCGCCGCCACCACCGCGCTGCTCGCCGCCGGCGCCACCGCCCCGGCCGTCGCCCAGCCCGAGAAGGCCGCCGCCGCCACCTCCTGCTACGGCGGCGCCAAGTCCCTCACCTACCACTACTCCACCGCCGCGGTCGAGTACGGCACCTACACGACCACCTCGCGCTGCTCCGACATCAACATCAAGCTCAGCAGCTCGGCCACCGGCTTCCTGGACGCCTGCGTCGTCTTCGTGGACCACACCACGCTGTGCAACCACGACAACACCTACTCCACGTTCGGCCCCCAGTGGGCGACCGTCGCCACCGACGTCAAGGACGGCACCCGCTTCAAGCTCCGCGTGCACGCCTACGACACCGACGCCCAGAACGTCCCGTTCCAGCTCGCCTTCTGACCGCGGACGCCTTCCGGCCGCAGACGCATCTGACCGCAGACCCCAGGGAGTTCACCATGACCTTCTCTCCGAACCGCCGCACCGTCCTGCGCGGCACCCTCGCCGCCACCGCGGGCGTCTTCGCCGGACCCGTCCTGCTCTCGGGCAGCGCGCAGGCGTACAACTGGACGCGGACCATGAACCAGGGCGCCACCGGCGCCGACGTGACCGAGCTGCAGATCCGGGTGGCCGGCTGGGCTGCGGACTCCGCCTCGCAGTCGCGGGTGAGCATCGACGGCGACTTCGGTCCCGGCACGGCCGCCGCGGTGCGCCGCTTCCAGGCCGCGTACGGACTCTCGGCCGACGGCAGCGCCGGGCCCGCCACCCAGGCGCAGCTCAACGCCCTCGAGCAGTCGGACGGTTCAACCGCGCACTTCAACTGGAGTGAGTTCTACGACCGTTCGAGCGGCAACTTCAACGGTGGCAAGGTGAGCGCGGCCGCCGTCAAGGAGAACGCCCGCCGGGCCATGTACAAGCTGGAGGCGCTGCGCAAGAAGCTCGGCAACGTGCCGATCACCGTCAACTCCGGCTTCCGCAGCATCGCGCACAACGCCGAGATCGGCGGCGCCAGCGACAGCATGCACCTCTACGGCACCGCGGCCGACCTCGACGTGCCCGGCGTCGCCAACCGCACCGTCTACCAGAAGGCCGAGACCTGCGGCTTCTCCGGTCTGGAGCGGTACGACGTCGACCACCAGCACGTCGACAGCCGCGCCGACCTCGGCCGCTCCTGGTGGTGGGAGAGCGGCACCATCTGACCCGCCGCAGCCCTGGGGCCGGGGACCGCACGAGGTCCCCGGCCTCCGCCCGTCCCCACCCGGAACCGCCCCCACCCGGAAGGCCACACACCCCCATGCCCCGCATACCCCTGGCCCGCGCGGCCCTCGCCGGCCTCGGCACCCTGGCCGTGATCGCCGCCGCCGTACAGCCCGTCAGTGCCGCGCCCCGCGCCGAGAGAGCCGAGGGCCCCGTCGCCCACGCCTTCAGCAGCGCCGCGGCCGAGTACGGCGTCCCGCGCGACCTCCTGATCGCCCTCGGCTACAGCGAGACCCACCTCGACGGCCACCACGGCCTGCCCAGCCAGGCGGGCGGCTACGGCGTGATGCACCTGGTCAGCAACCCCGACCAGCACACCCTGGAGCTGGCGTCCCGGCTCACCGGCGACACCGCCCGCGAACTGCGCACCGACACCGCCGCCAACATCCGGGGCGGCGCCGCCGTCCTGCGCTCCTACGCCGCCAACCCCGCCGCCGTCACCGCCTCCGGCAGCGAGAACGCCGGCACCGCCGCCGCGCTCGCCTTCGACGGCAACGGCACCACCCGCTGGTCCAGCAACTTCGCCGACGACGCCTGGATTCGCGTCGACCTCGGCAGCACGATCCGCGTCGACCGCGTGGTCCTCGACTGGGAGGCCGCGTACGGCAAGAGATACGTGCTGGAGGTCTCCCGCAA
The DNA here is from genome assembly GCF_009865595.1 of Streptomyces sp. SID1328. Lineage (NCBI taxonomy): Bacteria > Bacillati > Actinomycetota > Actinomycetes > Kitasatosporales > Streptomycetaceae > Streptomyces > Streptomyces sp. SID1328. The sequence continues at coordinate 6,965 of NZ_WWKH01000277.1, forward strand.
CGGCACCGACTGGACGCCGTTCTACACCGAGACCGCGGGCACCGGCGGCTCCGTCACCGCGCACACCTACCCGCAGGAGGTGACCGGCCGCTACGTCCGCCTGCGCGGCCTCGAACGGGCCACGCCGTACGGGTACTCGCTGTACTCGTTCAAGGTCTACGGGGGTGAGCCAGCGGCCGCCTCCAGCACCCGCACCAACCTCGCGCTCAACCACCCCGCGTACTCCAATCTCTATCAGCACGCGGGCAATTCACCGGCGTTCGTCACCGACGGCGGCTGGCCCGCGAACCTCAAGGGCGACAGCACCCGCTGGTCCAGCGACTGGAACGCCGACCGGTGGGTCTCCGTCGACCTCGGCGCGACCTCCACCATCTCCTCCGTCGACCTGTACTGGGAGTCGGCCTACGCCGTCGACTACCTGCTCCAGGTCTCCGACGACAACCGCACCTGGCGCACCGTGTACCAGCCGTCCGCCGCCGAGGTCTCCGCCCGCCGCGCCAACGTGCAGGCGCCCGGCGACGCGGCCGGACTGCACGACACGGTCACCCTCCCCGCCCCGGCCACCGGCCGCTACGTCCGCATGCTCGGCAAGGAGCGCCGCTCCTTCTACAACCCGGCGCCCTCCACCGCGCAATTCGGCTACTCCCTCTACGAGTTCCAGGTCTGGGGCACCGGCGGCAGCGCCTCGGCGTCCTACCCGGCGCTGCCCGGCGAACAGTCCGGCACCTACCAGACGACGTTCTTCGACGACTTCACCGGCACGGCCCTCGACCGCTCGAAGTGGCGCGTGGTGCGCACCGGTTCCGAGATGGGGCCGGTCAACGGCGAGTCCCAGGCGTACGTCGACTCGGCGGACAACATCCGCACCGAGAACGGCGAGCTGATCCTCCGCGCGAAGTACTGCAAGGGCTGCACCAAGGCGGGCGGCGGCACCTACGACTTCACCTCCGGCCGCATCGACACCAACACCAAGTTCGACTTCAGCTACGGCAAGGTGAGCGCCCGGATGAAGCTGCCGGTCGGTGACGGGTTCTGGCCCGCCTTCTGGCTGCTGGGCAGCAACGTGGACGACCCGTCCGTCTCCTGGCCCGCCTCCGGCGAGACCGACATCATGGAGAACATCGGCTACGGCGACTGGACCAGCTCCGCGCTGCACGGGCCCGGTTACTCGGCGGACGGCAACATCGGCGCCCGCCAGACCTATCCGAACGGCGGCCGCGCCGACCAGTGGCACACCTACGCCGTGGAGTGGACGCCGACCGCGATGCGGTTCTACGTCGACGACCGCCTCGTCCAGGAGACGACCCGCAACAAGCTGGAATCGACGCGGGGGCAGTGGGTGTTCGACCACAACCAGTACGTCATCCTGAACCTGGCCCTGGGTGGCGCCTACCCGGCCGGCTGGAACCAGGTCACCTCGCCGTACTGGGGGCTGCCGCAGTCCAGCGTGGACCGGATCGCCGGCGGGGGAGTGCAGGCGGAGGTGGACTGGGTGCGCGTGGAACAGAAGCGGTAGCCGTGCGGCGGATACTCTTCCGGCGCAGGCCGGTTCCGTGACCCCGCGCATGGAGGAGTGTCCCGTGCACATCGACACCAGCAAGCCCCATCCCGCCCGCGTCTACGACTGGCTGCTGGGCGGGAAGGACAACTACCCGGTCGACCAGCAGGTGGGCGAGACGCTGCCCGAGCAGTCCCGGCGCAGCGCCGCCCGCAACCGGGAGTTCATGCACCGCGCCGCCGCATGGCTGGCGGCGCGGGGCATCGACCAGTTCCTCGACATCGGTACCGGCATCCCCACCGAGCCGAACCTGCACCAGATCGTCCAGGCGATCCGCCCGGCGTCCCGCGTCGTCTACGTCGACAACGACCCCATCGTGCTGCGGCACGCGGAGGCACTCCTGGTCAGCACCCCGGAGGGCGCGACCGACTACATCCACGCCGACGTACGCCACCCGGAAGCGATCCTCGCCCACGCGCGAGAACGCCTGAACTTCGACCGCCCCATAGCCCTCTCCCTCATCGCCCTGATGCACTTCCTCCCCGACACCGAGAACCCCTACGCCCTGACCCGCACCCTCCTGTCGGCCCTCCCCTCCGGCAGCTACCTGGTCCTCTCCCACGGCACCGCCGACCAACACCCGGAGCTCCGCCAACAGGTGGAGGACGCCTACAAGAAGGGCACGATCCCCCTCCGCATGCGCACCCGAGCTGAGGTGGAGCCGTTCTTCGCCGGCCTCGACCTGGTCGATCCCGGCCTGGTGTTCGCGACGGAGTGGTACCAGGAGGGGCCGGCGCCGGAGCAGGAGCGGAGCGGGTTCTATGTGGGGGTGGGGCGGGTGGCCTGAGGTCAACGCACCGCCAGCTCAAGCTCCAGCACCGTCGGCTGGGCGTGTGAGGTCTCCTGGAGGCGGGCTTCCGTCGCGCGGCCGTGCCGCCACAGCCACGCCACGTCCCGGCCGAAGGACCACACCAGGGAGCTCAGGGCCAGCAGGACCACGGCGAGTTCGGCTGGGTGGGGGAGGAGGGAGGAGCCGGCTAGCAGGAGGGCTATGCCCTGGACGGCGGCGACGGTTTTGCGGGCGAAGGACGGGGGCAGGGGGGCGTTGAGCCAGGGGGCGAAGTGGGCGGCGGCCACGAAGGCGTAGCGCATCGCGCCGATGAGGAGGACCCAGGGGCCCAGAAGAGTGGAGACGTAGACGCTGAGGACCAGGATGAGGAACGCGTCCACCTCCATGTCGAAGCGGGCGCCCAGCGCGCTGCAGGTGCCGGTGCGGCGGGCGACCTTGCCGTCGAGGCCGTCCAGGAGGAGGGCGACGGCCGTGAGGCCGACCAGGAGGGTGACCGGCGGGGCGCTCTGGAAGGAGTCGGCGACCAGCGCGGTGACCCCGCCGACCAGGGTGGCCCGGCCGAGGGTGACCCGGTTCGCCGGGCCGAAGGAGCGCAGCGCGGAGCGGTGCAGGGCGCGCGAGAGCACCGCCCAGGTGGCGAACGCGAAGGCGAGCCCCGACAGCCAGCCGGCCACCCCCATGCCGATGGCCGGGCCGAGCAGGGCGAGCAGCAGGATCTGTACGCCCGCTCCCACGGCCGTCTCCTGCTGAAGCCTCGCGTCATACGTGTTGTTCAGGGCCACCGCGCATCCTCCGGCCGAGTGACAGAGTCGATCAAGGCCGCGTACTGTGCGCGGCCTGTGCCCTTCTCGGTACGTGAGCAAGTTCCCGATCGTTCAGGAGGATGCCGATGAACCCCGCCGCCCGCGCGTTCTGGCTCAGCTCACCCGGCCACGGTGAGCTTCGCGACGTCACCCTCCCGGAGCCCGGTGCGGACGAGGTCCTGGTGCGCGCTCTCTACTCCGGGGTCAGCCGCGGCACCGAGACCCTGGTGTTCCGCGGCGGTGTCCCGGAGAGCCAACACGACGTGATGCGGGCGCCGTTCCAGGAGGGCGACTTCCCGGCCCCGGTGAAGTACGGCTATCTGAGCGTCGGCGTGGCCGAGCGGGGCCCCGATGAGCTGATCGGCCGTACGGTCTTCTGCCTCCATCCGCACCAGAGCCGTTACGTCGTTCCGGTGAGCGCCGTGACCGTCGTGCCCGACCGGGTGCCCGCCGCGCGAGCCGTGCTCGCCGGGACCGTGGAGACCGCCGTGAACGCCCTGTGGGACGCGGCACCGCAGATCGGGGACCGGATCAGCGTGGTCGGCGGCGGCATGATCGGCTGCTCGGTCGCCGCCCTGCTCGCCCGCTTCCCCGGCATCCGCCTCCAGCTCGTCGACGCCGATCCCGCACGCGCCGAGACCGCCAAGGCCCTCGGCGTCGACTTCGCCACTCCCGGCGAGGCCACCGGCGAGCGTGACCTCGTCATCCACGCCAGCGCCACCGAACAGGGCCTCACCCGCGCCCTGGAACTCCTCGCCCCCGAGGGCACCGTCGTGGAGCTGAGCTGGTACGGCGACCGGCGCGTCACCCTGCCGCTGGGGGAAGCCTTCCACTCCCGCCGGCTCACCCTCCGCGCCAGCCAGGTCGGCAGGGTCTCCCCGGCCGCCCGCCCCGGCCGGGGTTACGCCGAGCGGATGACCCTCGCCCTGGACCTGCTCGCCGACCCGGCGCTGGACGCGCTCATCACCGGAGAGAGCGATTTCGGTGAACTCCCCGAGCTGATGCCCCGCCTGGCGAGCGGTGAGATCCCCGCCCTGTGCCACCGCATCCGCTATCCCGACCCGGCCTGACCTGAGAAAAGAGTGAGAGGGGGCTGAACACGGGGAACCGAAGAACCGTATTACCCCGCAACCCCCGGACGGGAACCTCCGGGGGACCAGACGCGCCGCACCTGGAGGGTCGTCCGTTGTTCAGCATCACCGTCCGCGATCACATCATGATCGCCCACAGCTTCCGCGGCGACGTGTTCGGACCCGCGCAGCGCTTGCACGGCGCCACGTTCCTGGTGGACGCGACCTTCCGCCGTGAGCAGTTGGACGAGGACAACATCGTGGTCGACATCGGCCTCGCCACGCGTGAACTCGGCTCCATCACCGCCGAGTTGAACTACCGCAACCTGGACGACGACCCCGAGTTCGCCGGGGTCAACACCTCCACCGAGTTCCTGGCGAAGGTCGTCGCCGACCGGCTCGCCGAGCGCATCGCCAAGGGGGCGCTCGGCGAGGGGGCGAAGGGCCTGTCCGCGCTCTCGGTGACCCTGCACGAGTCCCACATCGCCTGGGCGAGTTACGAGCGTGGCCTGTGAGCGACCTGACCGTGGACCGGGCCCGTCTCGCCTACGTGCCCGCTCAGCCCCGCGCCACCAAGAAGACCGAGCACACCGAGAACTTCGGGATCATCCCCATGTCGCTGCGCACCGTGCACTTCGTCATGCCGGGCGGCGTCGACGACCCGGCCGCGCCCAGTGGCGGCAACGCCTACGACCGCCGGGTCTGCCTCGACCTGCCCGGCTTCGGCTGGCAGGTCGTCCGGCACGCCGCCCCCGGTGCCTGGCCGGACCCGGACACCGACGCCCGCGAGTCGCTCGCCCGCACCCTCGCCCAGATGCCCGACGACACCGTGGTCCTGCTGGACGGCCTGGTCGCCTGCGGAGTGCCCGAGATCGTCGTCCCCGAGGCCGAACGGCTCCGGATCGCCGTCCTCGTCCACCTGCCGCTCGGCGACGAGACCGGCCTGGACCCGGCCGTGGCCGCCGACCTCGACGCCCGCGAACGCGCGGTGCTGCGCGCGGTGCCCGCCACCATCGCCACCAGCGACTGGGCCGTACGCCGTCTGGTCGCCCACCACGGCCTCGCTCCCGACCGCGTCCACCTCGCCGCCCCCGGCGCCGACATCGCGCCGCTGGCGCCCGGCACCGACGGCATCTCCCACCTGGTGTGCGTCGCCGCCGTCACCCCGCGCAAGGGCCAGCACCGCCTGGTCGAGGCCCTCGCGGCCGTACGGGACCTGCCCTGGACCTGCTCGCTGGTCGGCGGCCTCGGCACCGACCCCGAGTACGTCGCCACGCTGCGCGCCCAGATCGAGCGGTACGGCCTCGCCGACCGGCTGCACCTGACCGGTCCCCGCACCGGCGCCGACCTCGACGCCAGCTACGCCGCCGCCGACCTCATGGTGCTCACCTCCTACGCCGAGACCTACGGCATGGCGGTCACCGAGGCCCTCGCGCGCGGCATCCCGGTCATCGCCACCGACGTGGGCGGGCTGCCCGAGGCGGTCGGCCGCGCCCCCGACGGCGGCGTGCCCGGCATCCTCGTCCCGCCGGAGGACCCCGCCGCCATCGCCGCCGAACTGCGCGGCTGGTTCGGCGAGCCC
>NZ_WWKH01000278.1:0-5264 GCF_009865595.1 Streptomyces sp. SID1328
CCGCCACCGCGGCCCCCGTCTTCCGGCACGGCGTCGCCTCCGGCGACCCCCTGCCCGACGGCGTCCTGCTCTGGACCCGGGTGACCCCCGTGCCCGAGGCGCTGCCCGGCTCCGGGGTCGGCCCGGACACCGAGGTCGGCTGGGCCCTCGCCCGCGACAAGGCGTTCACCGACGTCGTCGCCACCGGCTCCACCACCGCCACGGCGGCCACCGACCACACCGTGAAGGCCGACATCCGGGGTCTTCAGCCGGGCACCGACTACTGGTTCCGCTTCACCAGCGGCGGCGCCGAGTCCCCCGTGGCCCGCACCCGCACCGCGCCCGCGGCCGACGCGGCCGTACCGGGTCTGCGCTTCGGCGTGGTCTCGTGCGCCAACTGGGAGGCGGGCTACTTCAGCCCCTACCGCCACCTCGCGGCCCGCGGCGACCTGGACGCCTGGCTGCACCTGGGCGACTACATCTACGAGTACGGCACCGGCGAGTACGGCACGCGGGGCACCGTGGTGCGCCCGCACTCCCCCGCGCACGAGATCCTCACCCTGGCCGACTACCGGATACGGCACGCCACTTACAAGACCGACCCCGACCTCCAGGCGCTGCACCTGGCCGCGCCGGTCGTCGCCATCTGGGACGACCACGAGTTCGCGGACAACGCCTGGTCGGGCGGCGCGGCCAACCACACCGAGGGCGCCGAGGGCGCGTGGGCGGCCCGTCAGGCGGCCGCGAAGCAGGCGTACTTCGAGTGGATGCCGGTCCGCCCGGCCGTCGCGGGCACCACCTACCGCAGGCTGCGCTTCGGCAAGCTGGCCGACCTGTCCCTGCTGGACCTGCGCTCGTTCCGTTCCCAGCAGGCGGCGACCGCCTCCGGCTCGGTGGACGACCCGGACCGCACGCTCACCGGGCGGGCCCAACTGGACTGGCTGAAGGCCGGGCTGAAGGCGTCGGACACCAAGTGGCGGCTGGTCGGCAACTCGGTGATGGTCTCGCCGTTCGCGGTGGGCGCGCTCTCCGCCGATCTGCTCCGGCCGCTGGCGAAGCTGCTCGGTCTGCCGCAGGAGGGCATCGCCGTCAACACCGACCAGTGGGACGGCTACACCGACGACCGGCGCGAACTCCTCGCCCATCTCAAGGCCAACGCCATCGGCAACACCGTCTTCCTCACCGGTGACATCCACATGGCGTGGGCCAACGACGTGCCCTACGACGCGGGCACCTACCCGCTGTCGGCGTCGGCGGCCACCGAGTTCGTGGTCACCTCGCTCACCTCGGACAACCTCGACGACATCGTGAAGGTCCCCCAGGGCACCGTCTCCGCCGTCGCCGCGCCGGTCATCCAGGCCGCCAACCGGCACGTCCACTGGGTCGACACCGACCGCCACGGCTACGGCGTGCTCGACATCACCGCCGAGCGCGCGCAGATGGACTACTACGTGATCTCCGACCGTGCGAACCCCGACGCGAGCTCGGCGTGGGCGCGTTCGTACCGCACCCGCAGCGGGACGCAGAAGGTCGAGCGGAGCTACACGCCCGTGTAGCCGCTCACAGGCTCGCTAGAGGCTCTCGAGGAAGCCGAGCGCCACCCGCCAGGTGGCCTCGGCGGCCTCGGCGTCGTAGTCGGGCAGGTCGCGGTCCATGTAGAGGTGGCCGGCGCCGGGGTAGCGGTAGACCTCCACGTCCGCGCCGGTGCGGCCCATCTGGAGGTACCAGGCGCTCAGCCAGTCGTCCGTCTCGAACGGGTCCGGCTCGGCCACGTGCAACTGCACCGGCAGCTCGTCCGCGAAGGCGTTCGGCGCGATGTCCGAAGTGCCCTGGAGAAGCAGCAGCCCGCGCGCCTTGTCGTCGCCGAGGGCAAGAGTCTGCGCGATCGAGGCGCCGAGCGAGAACCCCGAGTAGACGAGCCCGCGGTCGGAGTAGGGGGCGACGGCCAGCACGGCCCGCTTGAGCAGCTCCTCCTTGCCCACGGACTGCTGGTACTCCATGCCTTCCTCGACCGAGTCGAAGGTGCGGCCCTCGAAGAGGTCCGGCGTCCACACCTCGTGCCCGGCCGCGCGCAGCCGGTCCGCCGCGTCGCGCACCGCGGGGGTGAGCCCGTAGGCCGAGTGAAAGAGCATGATGTTCATGCCCCCCATGGTGCCAGCCGCACCAGGTCAGGGCGTTACCGGCGCGGCCCGTCTACCCAGCACGAGACCGAACACACAGGTTCATGCCGCCGCCACGCGGTTACGTTCCCCCTCATGGAGAACGTCATCCGGCCCCTGGCCGTGGTCGGCGGTGCCGTCGCGCTCACCGTGGTGCTCGGCTGGGCCACCGATCTGCTGCTGCGCAAGGCCGACGAACGGCACGGCGAGACCCCGCTGTGGGACCTGCTGCGCCGTTGCCGCATCCCCTACCAGCTCGTCCTGCTCGCCGCCCTGCTCAGAGGGTCCTACGCCCAGGTGCCGTGGCTGCGCGACCACCTGGTCGGCATCGGCCGGGCCCTGACCCTGGTGCTGATCGGGTCCACCGCGTGGCTCGTCATCGGCATCGCGGGCGCCGTCGTGGAGACCTCGTACAGCCGGTACGCCCGGATGCACCGGGACGCCGCGCGGGTACGCCGGGTGCGCACCCAGGTCACGCTGATCATGCGGGTGGTGTCGGCGACGGTCGGGGTGGTCGCGGTGGGGGCCATGCTGCTGACGTTCCCGGAGATGCGCGCGGCCGGCGCCTCGCTGCTGGCCTCGGCCGGCATCCTCGGCATCGTGGCCGGTGTGGCGGCCCAGTCGACGCTGGCCAACCTGTTCGCCGGGCTGCAGATCGCCTTCGGCGACATGGTCCGCATCGGCGACACCGTGGTGGTGGACGGCGAGTGGGGCACCGTCGAGGAGATCACCCTGACCTTCCTGACGGTACGGACCTGGGACGAGCGCCGGATCACCATGCCGGTCTCCTACTTCACCTCGCGCCCGTTCGAGAACTGGTCGCGCGGCACCCCGCAGATGACCGGCACCGTCTTCTGGTACCTCGACCACAGCGCGCCGGTGGAGGCGATGCGGGAGAAGCTCCGCGACATCCTGCGCCACTGCCCCGCCTGGGACGGACGTGCCTACGGCCTGGTGGTGACCGACACGACCCCGAACACCATCGAGGTGCGCGCCCTGGTGACCGCCAAGGACGCGGACGACATCTGGACGGTCCGGGTCACGGTCCGCGAGCAGCTGATCGCCTGGCTCTCCGCCGAGCACCCGTACGCGCTCCCCCGCGTCAACACCTCCGACGCGGTCAAGGCCCCGTACCAGATCCCCTCCCCGGACCGGTCCACCCTGCGCAAGGCCTACGACTTCCCGCGCACCGGCCGGTTCTAGCGGGCCGGGGGCGGCTCAGCGCAGGCTGCGCACGTCGAGATGGCGCAGCACCCGGTCCACGATCTCCGGGTCCGCCCCCGGCTCGCTGCGGGCCGCGAGCACCTCGTGGCGGGCGGCGCTCATCATCTCCGACTGGATCTGCCGCACCCGCTTCAGGCGCCGGGCCCGCTTGTGGTGGGCTTCCCGGCGCTCCTCCTCGCCCATGTCGGGGCTGATGCGGATGCCGATGTCATAGGCGCGCCGGAGCATCTGCTCGGACAGCTCCTCGGGGAGGTCCTCGACCTGCTCGATCTCCCGCAGCTTGCGCCGGGCCGCCTTGGTCGCGCGGACCGCCAGCTCCTTCTCGAAGTCCTTCTCCCGCTCGGAGTCGGCCCGCACCCCGAGCCTGCGCACCAGCGAGGGCAGCGTGAGTCCCTGGAGCACCAGGGTGGCGATGATCACCCCGAAGGCGATGAAAATGATGATCTCCCGGTCCGGGAAGGGCCGGCCGTCCTCGGTGCTGAGCGGGACGGCGAGGGCCAGCGCCACCGAGGCCACCCCGCGCATCCCGGACCACCACATCACCACGGTCTCGCGCCAGCCGACCGGGATCTCCTCGTCGAGGTCCCGCCGGGCGTGCAGCCGTTTCGTCAGCCAGGTCGCCGGCAGCAGCCACAGCAGCCGGACCAGGATCACCACGGCCGCGACCGCCGCCGCCCAGCCGAGCAGTTCGCCCCAGCGGCCGGAGGCGGTGCGCACCGCGTTGTGCAGCTCGAGGCCGATCAGGCCGAAGGCGACGCCGGTGACGAGGGTGTCGATGATGTCCCAGAAGGTGTGCCCGGCCAGCCGGGTCATCACGTCGTCGGCGTCGGTGGCGTACTCGGAGAGGAACAGGGCGGTGGTGAGCACCGCGAGCACGCCCGAGCCGTGCAGCTCCTCGGCCAGCACGTAGGAGGCGTACGGCACCAGCAGGGAGAGACCGATCTGGAGGGTGGCGTCGCCCAGCAGGGACATCAGCTTGTTGGCGCCCCAGCCGAGCGCGAGGCCGACGACGACGGCGACGACCGCGGAGAGCACCAGGTCCAGCCCGGCCTGCCAGGGCGAGAACTCACCGCTGATCGCGGCGGCGATGGCCACGTGGTAAAGCACGATCGCGGTGACGTCGTTGAACAGCCCCTCGCCCTCCAGGATGGACACCAGGCGGCGCGGCAGGCCCAGTTGACCGGCGACGGCGGTCGCGGCGACCGGGTCCGGCGGGGCGATCAGCGCGCCCAGCGCGACGGCGGCGGCGACCGGCAGGCCCGGCACTATGGCGTGCGCGACCGCGGCCACGCAGATCGTGGTCACGAAGACCAGGGCGACGGCCAGCAGGAAGATCGGCCGGAGGTTCGCCGTGAACTGCCGCCAGGAGGTCCGCCGTACGGCCGCGTAGAGCAGCGGCGGCAGCAGGGCGGGCAGGATCAGGTCGGGCGGGATGTCGACGTTGGGCACGAAGGGCAGCACGGCGAGCACCCCGCCGAACACCGTCATCAGCACCGGCGCGGGGAGATTGAAGTACTCGCCCACCGGCACACTCACCAGGGCGGCGAGCAGGATCACGAACAACAGGGCCAGCTGATCCACGTAGCGCGCTCCGGAGGTAAACGATCACCGCGAGCCTCCAGCCTGCCACGCCGGCCGGAAAAGCCCGGTCAACGGCCCGCGCTCGTACGACCGTCCTACGCGGGCCCGAGCGGGCGGCGCATCGCCCGGTGCGCGATCTGGGCGTCCTGGAACTCCGGGCCGTACGCGGTGTAGCCGAGGCGCTCGTAGAAACCGAGGGCGCGGGTCTGGGCGTGCAGGTCGACGGCGGTGAGGCCGAGGTCCCGGGCCGCGTCCTCGATGGCCCGCACCAGGGCCGCGCCGACGCCGAGGCCGCGCGCCCGCCGGGTCACCGCGAGCCGG
>NZ_WWKH01000279.1:0-7465 GCF_009865595.1 Streptomyces sp. SID1328
GCCCGTCCCCGCGCCGCCGCCCGGCACGTCCACCAGCAGCGCACCCGCCGGCAGCGGCTCCGCCCGGTGCGGTCCGCGAAGCCCCTCCCACACCTGCAAGGGGTCCGCGCCCTCGGGGCCCGGCCCGGCCGCGTACAGCAGGCGGCCGTCCGCGGTCTCCAGGAACACCGGGTTGGCGCAGAATCCGGCGAGGATGGCGAGCAGCTGGGGCACCCCGCCCCCGCCGAGCAGCGCCTCCGTACAGCGCCGGTGGACGTCCTCCGCCCGCTGGAGCAGGGCGTAGTGGCCGTTGACGATCTCGGTGTGGATCTCCTCGGTGACCGCCACGAAGGGGACCTCGCGGTGCAGCTGGACCAGCGGCAGGCCGGTCGCCCGCGCGGTGTCCACCATCGCGGCCGGGAGCCGGGTGAAGCGCTGGCCCAGCTCCACCACCAGCGCGGCGATGCCCCGCTCGGCCAGCGTGCGCACGAACGCCCGCTGCTCGGCCGGACGCCGGCCCAGCCCGTACCCGGTGGTCAGCAGCAGTTCGCCGCCCCTGAGCAGCGAGGCGATGTGCGGGACCTCGCCCGCGTGCACCCAGCGCACCGCGCGCTCCAGCCGGTCCTCGCCCGCCACCACCTCCGGCAGCCCACCGCGCAGCCCGGGCAGCTCCAGCGCCCGCCGCACGGTGATCCCGCCACCCTCTGTGCCCATGCGCGGGACGCTACCCCCCTGACCTCGTACGGAACAGCCGGAGCGGTACAGCTACAGCGGCCGGATGTTGTGGTTGAAGCGGAAGACGTTGTCCGGGTCGTAGGCCCGCTTGACCTTCTCCAGCCGGAGCATGTTGCCCACGCCCAGGCCCGCGCCGACCCGTTCGGCGCCCTCGTCGCCGATGAAGTTCAGGTACACGTCGCCGGTGCTCCACGGCTCGACCTCGGAGCGCACCTCCCGCACCCAGGAGACGGCACGCTCGTCGTCGGCCGGGTCCTCCCAGATGGCGAAGGGATGCGCCGACCAGGGGGCGTCCCGGTAGGGGATCGGGTAGTCGTGCGGGCCGGACGCGAGGGCGCCGCCCTGCGGGAACAGGATGTGCTGGGTGCCGGTCGGCACCGGCATCCGCTCCGCGAGCGAGCAGTACACGTCCACCAGATCGTCCGGCAGCCCGGTCAGATACTCGGCCGACCAGTAGTTCCGCAGGCCGGACGGGTCGTCGATCATGCACTGCACGTCCGCGTACGGCAGCTCGGCGACCAGCCCGCCCGCCACCGGCAGCGCCAGCAGCGGCCCGATCAGGCCGCGCAGCGCCTCCACACCGCCCGCGTACGTCACCAGCGCCCCGCACACCAGCCGCCCCACCAGTTCCTCGGGGACGAACTCCTCGGGCGGTCCGGTGATGTACAGCAGCGCCCCGCCCAGCCGGTCCGGGCCGGCGTCGATCGCCTCGCGGAAGGCGCGCACCGCCCGGGGACCGTGCTCCGGCCGGTACAGCAGCAGGGCGACCGCGAACTCGGGCAGCTCGTGCAGGCCCAGGGTGAGCGCGGTGGCCACGCCGAAGTTCCCGCCCCCGCCGTGCAGTGCCCAGAACAGCTCGGGATGCTCCTCGGGGCCGGCCCGTACCTGCTCGGCGTCGGCCGTCACCAGCTCCACGCCCCGGAGGTTGTCCACGGCGAGACCGAAAGCACGGTCCAGCCAGCCGGTGCCGCCGCCGAGCACGAACCCGCCGACCCCGGTGGTGGAGACCCGGCCGCCGGTGGTGGCCAGCCCGTACGGCTGGCAGGCCCGGTCCAGGTGGCTCATGGTGGCGCCGCCCTCGACCCGTACGGTGCGGGCCTCGGGGTCGACGCCCACGCCGTGCATCCGGCGCAGGTCCACCACCACCGCGCCGTCGCCCAGGGCGTTGCCCGCGACGCTGTGCCCGCCGCCGCGCACGGCGACGGGCAGATCCAGGTCACGGGCGAAGCGGACCGTGCGCACCACGTCGGCCGCGTCCGCGCACTGGGCGATCACGGCCGGCCGCCGGTCGATCATCGCGTTGAAGACGGCACGGGCCTCGTCGTACCCGGCGTCGCCCGGCACGAACACCTCGCCGGTCAGCTCCTCGCGCAGCGCGGCGAGCGCCGCGCCCGCCTTCGAGAGGGGGGCCATGGCCGCCCCCTTCCGCATCGGGAGTGGTCCGCCTTCCAGCCTAGGAGGGATTCAGCCCCCGTACGCGCCCGAGGCCGTCAGCCGCAGGGCGGTGTCGATCAGCGGGACGTGGCTGAACGCCTGCGGGAAGTTGCCGACCTGGCGCTGGAGGCGGGGGTCCCACTCCTCGGCGAGCAGGCCGAGGTCGTTGCGCAGGTCGAGCAGCTTCTCGAACAGCTTGCGGGCCTCGTCCACCCGGCCGATCATCGCCAGGTCGTCCGCCATCCAGAACGAGCAGGCCAGGAAGGCGCCCTCGTCACCGGGGAGGCCGTCGACGCCCGCCTCCTCGCCGTCGGTCGGGTAGCGCAGGATGAACCCGTCGGAGGTGGACAGCTCGCGCTGGATCGCCTCGATGGTGCCGATGACCCGCTTGTCGTCCGGCGGCAGGAAGCCCATCTGCGGGATCAGCAGCAGGGAGGCGTCCAGCTCCTTGGAGCCGTAGTACTGGGTGAAGGTGTTGCGCTCCGGGTCGTAGCCCTTCTCGCAGACCTCGCGGTGGATGTCGTCGCGCAGTTCCTTCCAGCGCTCCAGCGGGCCCTCCGCGTCCCCGGACTCGATCAGCTTTATCGTGCGGTCCACGGCGACCCAGGCCATCACCTTGGAGTGCACGAACTGGCGGCGCGGCCCGCGCACCTCCCAGATGCCCTCGTCCGGCTCCTGCCAGTGGTCCTCGAGGTAGCGGATCAGCTTGAGCTGGAGCAACGAGGCGTAGTCGTTGCGGGCGAGCCCCGTCATGTGGCCCAGGTGGAGGGCCTCGATGACCTCGCCGTACACGTCGAGCTGGAGCTGGTCGGCGGCGCCGTTGCCGACCCGGACCGGACCGGAGCGTTCGTACCCCGGCAGCCAGTCCAGCTCGGCCTCGCCCAGCTCACGCTCCCCGGCGATGCCGTACATGATCTGGAGGTTCTCCGGGTCGCCCGCGACCGCCCGCAGCAGCCACTCGCGCCAGGCGCGGGCCTCGTCGCGGTAGCCGGTGCGCAGCAGCGAGGACAGGGTGATCGCCGCGTCCCGCAGCCAGGTGTAGCGGTAGTCCCAGTTGCGCACGCCCCCGATGTCCTCCGGCAGGGAGGTGGTGGGCGCGGCCACGATGCCGCCGGTGGGGGCGTAGGTGAGCGCCTTCAGCGTGATCAGCGAACGGATAACGGCCTCACGGTAGGGGCCGTGGTACGTGCACTGGTCGACCCAGTCGCGCCAGAACTCCTCCGTCGCCCGGAGCGCCTGCTCCGGCTCGGGCAGCGGCGGCGCCTCCTTGTGCGAGGGCTGCCAGGAGATGGTGAAGGCCACCCGCTCACCGGCGGAGACGGTGAAGTCGGAGTACGTCGTCAGGTCCTTGCCGTAGGTGTCCGCCTCGGTGTCGAACCACACCGAGTCGGGACCCGCGACGGCGACCGTACGGTTCTCGTACTTGTGCACCCACGGCACCACACGGCCGTAGGAGAACCGCATGCGCAGCTCCGAGCGCATCGGCACCTCACCGCTGAGCCCCTCCACGATCCGGATGAGCTGCGGGGCGCCGTCACGCGGGGGCATGAAATCCGTCACCCGCACGGTGCCGCGGGGGGTGTCCCACTCCGACTCCAGGATCAGCGAGTCGCCCCGGTAGCTCCGCCGGGCCGCCGTGGGCGGGGGTGAGTCCGCCGCGTACGCCGGGCCGAGCCGCCAGAAACCGTGCTCCTCGGTGCCGAGCAGGCCGGCGAAGATGGCGTGCGAGTCGAAGCGTGGCAGGCACAGCCAGTCCACCGTGCCGTCCCGGCAGACCAGGGCAGCGGTCTGCATGTCTCCGATGAGTGCGTAATCTTCGATGCGCCCGGCCACGTGCAACTCCAGTCGAACGGCCACGTCACCCCCGCACGAGGGGGCAGTCGCTTGGTGCGGTCAAGGGGTGGTTGTCATACGTTGAGCGGTGAAGCAAAGCAGCCCGCCGAGCCCTGAGGCAAAACGGCGGTCCATGCTCAACGAACTGCCGCGCTCTCCATGTTCCACATGCCGGCGGCGGGGATGCTGGAGGCGGGGGTGTGCCGTCATCCCGGCCGCCCTCGGCAGCGAGTGTCCGAGCAGGATACGACGCACCCGGATGATCCGCGCGCCGCTCGGGGCAACCCGTGTGGGCCGAACGAGTGACCGCGGGGTGAGAACCTCGTGACGGCCGCCCGCGCATCCGGTGCCTGGTCACACCAGCCGTCCCGGCCGTGTGCGGAGCGTGGCCGGACGCCGACTCCTCCAGGCGCTGATACCCTGGTAGCCCGTGGACCGGTGGGCCCAAAACCCCCGAACCGCAGCGACGACGCCACCGCGAGGAACACCAGATTCTCCGGGCCGGCGACCGCACCGCATCACAGACAGCGACCACGGGAGCCCCCTCTTGGCCATGCCGCCGAAATCCACGACGACCAAGCACATCTTCGTCACCGGGGGTGTCGCCTCCTCGCTCGGCAAGGGCCTCACCGCCTCCAGCCTGGGCATGCTGCTCAAGGCTCGCGGCCTGCGCGTCGTGATGCAGAAGCTCGACCCGTACCTGAACGTCGATCCCGGCACGATGAACCCCTTCCAGCACGGTGAGGTGTTCGTCACCAACGACGGCGCCGAGACCGACCTGGACATCGGCCACTACGAGCGCTTCCTCGACCGCGACCTCGACGGCTCGGCCAACGTCACCACCGGCCAGGTCTACTCCACGGTCATCGCCAAGGAGCGGCGCGGCGAGTACCTGGGCGACACCGTGCAGGTCATCCCGCACATCACCAACGAGATCAAGCACCGCATCCGGCGCATGGCCACCGACGAGGTGGACGTCGTCATCACCGAGGTCGGCGGCACCGTCGGCGACATCGAGTCGCTGCCGTTCCTGGAGACCGTCCGCCAGGTCCGCCACGAGGTCGGCCGGGACAACGTCTTCGTCGTCCACATCTCGCTGCTGCCCTACATCGGCCCCTCCGGCGAGCTGAAGACCAAGCCGACCCAGCACTCCGTCGCCGCGCTGCGCAACATCGGCATCCAGCCCGACGCGATCGTGCTGCGCTGCGACCGCGAGGTCCCCACCGCCATCAAGCGCAAGATCTCGCTGATGTGCGACGTGGACGAGGACGCCGTCGTGGCCTGCCCCGACGCCCGCTCCATCTACGACATCCCGAAGGTCATCCACGGCGAGGGCCTGGACGCCTACGTGGTCCGCAAGCTCGACCTGCCCTTCCGGGACGTGGACTGGACCACCTGGGACGACCTGCTGGACCGTGTGCACAAGCCGGACCACGAGATCACCCTCGCCCTGGTCGGCAAGTACATCGATCTGCCCGACGCCTATCTGTCGGTCACCGAGGCGCTGCGCGCCGGCGGCTTCGCCAACCGCGCCCGCGTCAAGATCAAGTGGGTCACCTCCGACGACTGCAAGACCCCGGCCGGTGCCGCCGCCGCCCTCGGCGACGTGGACGGCATCTGCATCCCCGGCGGCTTCGGCGACCGCGGTGTGCTCGGCAAGGTCGGCGCCATCCGCTACGCCCGCGAGAACAAGATCCCGCTGCTCGGCCTCTGCCTGGGCCTGCAGTGCATCGTGGTCGAGGCCGCGCGGAACCTGGCGGACATCCCGGACGCCAACTCCACCGAGTTCGACCCGGCCACCGCCCACCCGGTCATCTCCACCATGGCCGAGCAGATGGACATCGTCGCCGGTGAGGGTGACATGGGCGGCACCATGCGGCTGGGCATGTACCCGGCCAAGCTGGCCGAGGGCTCCATCGTCCGTGAGGTCTACGACGGCAAGGAGTACGTCGAGGAGCGGCACCGCCACCGCTACGAGGTCAACAACTCCTACCGCGCCGAGCTGGAGAAGAAGGCGGGCATCGTCTTCTCGGGCACCTCGCCCGACGGCAAGCTCGTCGAGTACGTGGAGTACCCGCGTGAGGTCCACCCCTACCTCGTCGCCACCCAGGCGCACCCCGAGCTGCGCTCGCGGCCGACCCGGCCGCACCCGCTGTTCGCGGGCCTGGTGAAGGCTTCCGTCGAGCGCAAGACGGCGGGCAAGCCGAAGAATTCCAAGTAACACACCAGTTGTTACGGTGGCCGGGGTGCGAACCTTCAAGGGTGCGCACCCCGGTTTTCTTTTGCGCACGTGGAGGGACAGGGCATGACGATCAAGGACACCCCCGAGGAGTGGGAGATCCGCGACAGCGCGACCCCGTTCAGGGGCAACAAGACCGCCGTCCGCACGGACGACGTGGTGATGCCCGACGGCTCGGTGGCCCGCCGCGACTACCAGGTCCACCCCGGCTCGGTCGCCGTCCTCGCCCTGGACGAGGAGGACCGGGTCCTGCTCATCAGCCAGTACCGCCACCCCGTACGCCACAAGCTCTGGGAGATCCCGGCCGGCCTGCTCGACGTGCCCGGCGAGAACCCGCTGCACGCCGCCCAGCGCGAGCTGTACGAGGAGGCGCACGTCAAGGCCGAGGACTGGCGGGTGCTGACCGACGTCTACACCAGCCCCGGCGGCTGCGACGAGGCGGTACGGATCTTCCTCGCCCGCGACATCTCCGAGGTCCAGGGCGAGCGCTTCGTCCCGGAGCACGAGGAGACGGACATGGAGCACGCGCGCGTGCCCCTGGACGAGCTGGTGCGGCTGGTGCTGGCCGGGGACCTGCACAACAACTGCCTGGTCGTCGGCGTCCTGTCGCTGGCCGCCGCCCGCGCCGGGGACGGGCTGGACAGCCTGCGCCCGGCCGACGCGCCGTGGCCCGCGCGGCCCTTCGCGTCCTGACCGCCTGCTGAATCCGGCCAAGATCCACAGCAGTACCCCAGCAGGCCCCCCAATGGTGTGACCATCGCCTGATCCGATCGGGGGACCCGTCCGCCGCGCTCCACCGGGAACGTCGCAGAGCGTGAACTAGGCTCTGGAAAACGCCCGCACCGGAAGACCGGCGGGCTTTGCGCGTGCGGTGGGACGGGAGCGTGGCCCGTGACGGATCAGGCGGTGGACCAGGATGAGGCGCGGCTGTCGGAGCCGCCGGCCCCGACGGGTCATTTCCTCGGGCGCGCACGGGAGTTGAAGGAGCTCAGGGCCGACATCGAGCGCACCGGCCTGGACACCCTCGCCGGCCGCAAGGCACCCCGCGCCCGGGTCCTCCTCATCGCCGGGCGCCCCGGCTCCGGCCGGACCGCGCTCGCCGAGGAGTTCGTCCGCCAGGTCGCGCAGCGTTACGCCGACGGAGTGTTCCGGACCCGTCTCGGCGACCCGGACGGCACCGCCGTACCCGTGGAACGCGCCGCCCGCGAGCTGCTCGGCGCGCTCGGTGCCCCCGCCCCCGCGGGC
>NZ_WWKH01000280.1:0-4771 GCF_009865595.1 Streptomyces sp. SID1328
CGAAGTCGGTGATGTCGGCCTCCAGGGCGATCACCGGCGGCGGGAGCGATGCCGCCACTCGCTCAAGTTGCGGCCCTTCCAGGCCGAGCAGCGCGAGCCGCGCGCCGCGTTCGGCGAACGCGTGGGCCAGGGCCGCGCCCAGGCCGCGCGCGGCCCCGGTCACGACGACGGTACGGCCTGCAAGGGGGCTGTCGTACATGGCGGCTGCCTCCGTCCGCGGGACCCGGCACGTCCGGGCTCACCGGAAGAGCCGAGTACCCACGTGCGACCCGGAGCGACTCCCTGCCGGGCGCTAGCGCACCTGGTACTGCCCCACCGCGATGAAGTACCGCAGCTCCTCCAGCGTGCCGTCCAGCGCCGCGGAGGCGGCGGCGCGGAGGGCCGGGGTGGACTTGGGGTCGGCGAGGATGCGGAGGGCGGCCACGCGGTCGTCCTCGCCCTGCGCCAGCCGGTAACCCGTCTCCAGGAACGCCCGCTGGTCGTCCATCGTCCCGTCCAGCGCCCTGCTCGCCTCCCGGATCACTGCCTTCCCGCTCTTCGGGTCCGCGAGGATGCGAGTGATGGCCACCCGGTCGTCCTCGGCCTGCGCCAGCCGGTAACCCGTCTCCAGGAACGCCCGCTGGTCCGCGATCGTGCCGTTCAGTGCCTCGTTGGCCTCGCGGAGGACCGCCTTGCCGCTCGCCGGGTCCGCGAGGATGCGGAAGATGGCGACCCGGACGTCGTCGTCGGACATCTGGTCCACCGGGGTGGACGCCGTGACCGAGACCGTCGTGGCCGCGACGGCGGCGGACGCGGAGGTGGAGAGGAGGAGGGCCGGGGTGAGGGCCGCGGCCGCGAGGAGCAGTGCCGCACGGGTCGTTCTCGTCATGCTGAGCCTCCGTCATCGAACGGGCGGAAGATCACTGTCGATCCCGCCATGATCATTACCACGCCCCCGCGGGCCTCCCGGTTCCCGTCACCGCCCCCGTATCCGGCCCCCTTCACCCCGTGCGGCAGACTCGGTGGGTGCGAAAGATTCATGTCATCGGTATCGGTGCGGGCGACCCCGACCAGCTCACGTTGCAGGCGGTCAAGGCGATGCGCGGCACGGACGTGTTCTTCCTGCTCGACAAGGGCGAGGTGAAGAGTGATCTGACGCGGCTGCGCCGGGACATCCTGGACGCGCATCTGCCCGGGGGGTCGTACCGGGTGGTGGCGGCCCGGGACCCCGAGCGGGACCGGAGGGCGGGCGGTGCGGCCTACTCGCCGGCCGTCGAGGACTGGCGGACCGCCCGCGCGGGGATCTACGAGCGGCTCATCGCGGAGGAGGTCGCGGAGGACGGCACGGGCGCGTTCCTGGTGTGGGGCGACCCCTCGCTGTACGACAGCACGCTCGGCATCCTGCAAGAGGTGCTGGCCAAGGGCGCGGTGGAGTTCACGTACGACGTGGTGCCCGGCATCAGCAGCGTCTCCGCGCTGGTCGCCCGGCACCGGACCGGCCTGAACCGGGTGGCGCGGCCGGTGCAGATCACCACCGGGCGGCGGCTGGCGGAGGGGCTCCCGGAGGGGGTGGACGACGTGGTGGTGATGCTCGACGCCCACCAGGCGTTCCGGGAGTACGCCGGGGAGGACATCGACATCTACTGGGGCGCGTACATCGGCACCCCGGACGAGATCCTGGTCTCCGGTCCGCTCGCGGAGGCCGGTCCGGAGATCGAGCGGGTGCGGGCGGAGGCGCGGGAGCGCAAGGGCTGGATCATGGACACCTATCTGCTGCGCCGGCACCCTCGGCGGGAATGACCCCGGCCAGCCAGGCCAGTACACCGTCCACGTCCGGCATCGCCTCGACACCGGAGGGGAGTTCGGGGCGGCGTACGACGACCACCGGCAACGAGAGCGAGCGGGCGGCGGCCAGTTTCGGCGCCGTGGCCGCTCCCCCGCTGTCCTTCGTCACCAGGACGTCGATGCGGTGCCTGCGGAGCAGGTCCGACTCGTCCGAGAGACTGAACGGACCTCGCGCCAGGAGGATTTCACAGTGCGGGGGCAGCGGCGGCTCCGGTGGCTCCACCGAGCGCACCACGAACCGAGTGGCCGTCAGGCCCGCGAAGGCGGTGAGACCGAGCCGACCCGTGCTGAGAAACACCCGTCGCCCCAGGCGGGGTACGAGCCGCGCCGCCTCCTCCAGGGATGCCACCGGATGCCAGTCGTCGTCGAGGTCCCAGCCGGGGCGGCGCAGGACCGCGTGCGGGACTCCGGCCACGCGTGCCGCCTCCGCCGCGTTCTCCTTGATGCGCGCCGCGAAGGGATGGGTCGCGTCCACCAGCGCGGTCACCCGGTGGGTGCGCAGCCAGTCGGCCAGCCCCGCCGCGCCCCCGAACCCGCCGACCCGCACCTCGCCGTCGACCGCCCCGGGCCGGCTCACGCGCCCCGCGAGCGAGGTGGTGACCCGGAGACCGGGGCGGGCGGCGAGGGCGGTGGCGAGGCGGCGGGACTCGGTGGTGCCGCCGAGGATCAGGACGTGCGCGGGCATGGGGTGAGCGTACGCATCCGGTCAGGTGAGGAGGAGTTCGACCGCCCCGACGAGGGTCGCCACGATGACGATGCGGTCGAACAGCCGCTGGTTGATCTTGTGGACGGCCCACCGGCCGAGGAACGCGCCGGGCACGACGAAGACCAGCAGAGCCGCGTCCAGCAGCAGCGAGT
Source organism: Streptomyces sp. SID1328 (assembly GCF_009865595.1). NCBI lineage: Bacteria > Bacillati > Actinomycetota > Actinomycetes > Kitasatosporales > Streptomycetaceae > Streptomyces > Streptomyces sp. SID1328. The sequence continues at coordinate 2,683 of NZ_WWKH01000280.1, forward strand.
TGCCGTCGATCAGGCCGAGGGCGGCGCTGAAGGGGATCTTGGCGACGTTGACGATGAGGAAGAAGAAGGCGGAGGTGCCGAGGAAGCCCATCTTGCGGAAGCCCGCGGAGAGGAGATACATCGACATCACCGGTCCGCCCGCGTTGGCGACCATGGTGGTGAAGCCGCCCATCACGCCGTACGCCCCCGCCGTCACCCGGCCGGTCCGCGTGCTGACGTCCTCCGTCGCCTCCTGACGCCGTCGCCACAGGGTGATGCCGGTCATCATCAGCAGGATCACGCCGATGGAGATCCGTACGATCCCGTCGCCGACGCGGGCGAGGAACAGGGTGCCCGCCACCACTCCGGCCGCGACGGCGGGGAACAGCCGCCACAGGGTCGGCCAGTGGGCGTGGCGCCGGTAGGTGAGGACGGCGAAGGTGTCGCCCGCGATGAGGAGCGGGAGAAGGACGCCGGTGGAGGCGCGGGCGGGCAGGACGGCCGCGAAGACGGCGAGACTGACCGTGTTGGCCCCGCTGACGGCGGTCTTGGAGAAGCCGACGAGGAGGGCGGCGAGGGCGAGGGCGGCGAACTCCCAGCCGGATATGTGCCAGAGCGTCATCATGTTCATGCGAAGACTGATGCTATGTGCACACGTCCGGCCGGGCGCCGGGGGCTCAGCCGGCGGCGTACCGGGCGCGCAGTTCCCGCTTGAGCACCTTCATGCTGGGCCCGAGCGGGAGGACGTCCGTGAACTCCATACGGCGGGGGTACTTGTGCTTGCCGAGGTGCTCCTTGGACCACGCGGTGATCGCGGCGGCGTCGGGCGTGTGGCCCGGCGCGGGGACGACGACCGCGCAGATCTCCTCGCCGTGCAGCTCATCGGGGAGCCCGATGACGGCGACCTGGGCGATCTCCGGGTGCCGGGCGAGCACCTCCTCGACCTCGCGGGGGTAGACGTTGTAGCCGCCGCGGATGATGACGTCCTTCTTGCGGTCGACGATCCGCAGGAACCCGTCCTCGTCCTTGGTGCCGAGGTCGCCGGTGCGGAACCAGCCGTCGACCAGCGCCTCGGCGGTGGCCTCCGGGCGGCCGAGGTAGCCGGAGAAGACGTTGTGGCCCCGGATGACGACCTCGCCCAGCTCGCCGGGCGCAACGAGTTCGACCCGGTCCTCAACGTCCGCCCGGGCGATCTCGGCGTCCACGCCCCACAGCGGGTGGCCGATGGTGCCGGCGCGGGTGCCGAAGACGGGCTGGTTGACGGTGGCGGCCGGGGAGGTCTCCGACAGGCCGTACCCCTCGTAGATCCGGGCGCCGAACGCCGACTCGAACCTCTCCAGCACGGCCACCGGCAGCGAGGCGCCGCCGGAGATGCACAGCCGCAGGTCGGGCAGGGCGGCGGCGCCGGCCGCGACGGCGGCGAGGGAGACGAACATGGTGGGGACGCCGTGGAAGGTGTTGACGCGCTCGGCGACCATGATCTCGATCGCGCGGGCGGCGTCGAAGCGGGGCATCAGGACGAGCGTCGCGCCCGCGCGCCAGGTGGAGTTGAGGGAGACCGTCTGCCCGAAGGCGTGGAAGAGCGGGAGCGCGCCGAGGACGATGTCGTCGGGGCGGATGTCGTTGGCGTCGAAGGCGTTGACGGTCGCGTTCATCACGATGTTGAAGTGACTGAGCACGGCCCCCTTCGGGACGCCGGTGGTGCCGCTCGTGTAGAAGACGACGGCCGGGTCGTCGGCGGACCGGGTGACGTACGAGTGCGGCGGCTCGGCGTCGACCGCCAGCTTCTCCAGTTCCTCGCCGAGGACGACCACCCGGATGCCGAGGGGCTCGGCGGCCGCGCGGGCGGTGGCCTCCTGGGCCGGGTGGGCGAGGAGCAGGGTGGCACCGCTGTCCTTGAGGACGTGCTCGACCTCGGTGGCCGAGAGCAGCAGGTGGACGGGGACGACGACACCGCCCACCGCCATGGCCGCGTAGTAGGCGAGCGGGAACTCGGCGGTGTTGGGGGCCATCAGGGCGACCCGGTCACCCGGCCGTACGCCGAGGGCGGCCAGCGCGCCGGCCTGGGCGAGGGAGCGCCGCCAGGCTTCGGCGAAGGTGAGGCGCAGGT
>NZ_WWKH01000281.1:0-5517 GCF_009865595.1 Streptomyces sp. SID1328
ACCGGTACAAGCCCCGCCCCACGGCCGGAAGGAACGCGATGAGCAGCGTCGACGAACCGGTGGACCCCGCGCGGCGGTTACCGGACGCCGCCCGCACCCGGTCGGACATCCTCGACGCGGCGACCCGCGAGTTCGCCCGTGCCGGGTACGACGGCGCCCGCGTGGAGGAGATAGCGGCCCGCACCCGCACCACCAAGCGGATGATCTACTACTACTTCGGCGGCAAGAAGCAGCTCTTCGCGACCGTGCTGGAGCGGGCCTACGGCGCGCTGCACGAGGTCGAGGAGCTGCTCGACCTGGAGCACCTGGACCCGGCCGCCGCCGTCCGCCGTCTGGCCGAGGTCACCTTCGACCATCACGAACGCCACCCGGACCTGGTCCGCCTGGTCGGCATCGAGAACATCCACGGCGGCGAGCATCTCGCCGCCGCCCGCCGCTACGGCCGCATCGACTCCCCCGGCCTGGACACGCTCCGCCGCGTGCTGGACGCCGGGCGGGAGCAGGGGGCGTTCAAGGCCGACGTCGACGCGGTCGACCTGCACGCGATGATCAGCGCCTTCTGCTTCTACCGGGTCGCCGGCCGCCACACCTTCGGCGCCCTCTTCGACCGCGACCTGGCCGCCCCCGCCCGCCGCGAGCACTACCGCACGATGCTCGCCGACATGGTGCTGGCCTACCTCACCCGCTAGGTGTGCAGACCCGCAGGGTTGTTCACACCTAGCGCTTCGGCACGCCGTACGCCCGGTCCACGGGCAGCCGGACCACCAGGCGCCTGTCGCGGACCATGGACGCGCGGTAGTCGTCCCAGTCGTCGTGCTCGCCCAGCACCTCGCGGTAGAGCCGCACCAGCTCCTCCACCGTCTCGTCGTGCGGGTCGGCCGCGACCGGGCTCAGCTCGGCCGTGCCCTCGACGACGGTGTACGCCCAGCGGTCGGCACTGGTCACGTAGTACGAGGCGCGGGCGTCCCGGCGCAGGTTGCGGGTCTTGGCGCGGTCGTCGGTGACCGAGATCCGGACGATCCGCTCATCCGGGTCGTAGGCGTGGACGACGTTGGACATCTGGGGCCGCCCGTCCCGCTTCTGCGTGACCAGCACCCCGCCGTGTCCCTCGGAGAGCAGCGCCAGCAGTGCGTCCTGCGTCGTGTCCTGAGTCATATCCACGTCAACGGGCGCGGACTCGGCCCGCATTCCCGGACCGGCCGGGGACAGTCTCCACGCGCGCACCCAGAGCATCCATTCGCTGACGCTGCGCGAGATCGCGGCGTCGGCGCGGGCACCGAGTCGTGTCGCGTCGTTCACAAGATCGGCTGAGAGCGGGGTACTTGGCGGTGATCATGCGCCACGATGAGCGTGGAGACCGGCTCGGCAGCACAGGGGCCGGCAGGACCGGAGGAGAGCCATGGCACAGCTTCGACAGGAAGTCGCCCCGCAGGACGTGGGGCTGGACGCGAAGGCGCTGGACCGCCTCGACCAGCACGCGGCCGGTCTCGTGGACGAGGGCCGGCTGCCCGGCTTCCTGGTGTCGGTGGCCCGTGGCGGCCGGGTCGCCCATCTGACCACCTACGGCCACCGCGACCTCGCGGCCGGGCTCCCGGTGGAGACCGACACCCTGTGGCGGATCTACTCCATGACCAAGCCGGTGACGGCGGTCGCGGTGCTGATGCTGGTCGAGGAGGGCCTGCTCACCCTGGACGACCCGATCGACCGGTACCTCCCCGAGTTCGCCGGCCCCCGTGTGTACGTGAGCGGTTCGGGGGACGACGTACGCACCCGTCCGGCCGCCGGCCCCATCCGCGTGTGGCATCTGCTCACCCACACCGCGGGCCTGACCTTCGCCTTCTACCACGACCACCCGGTGGACGCCCTCTACCGCGCGGCCGGGCTGGAGTCCTCCGTGCCCTCCGGCGCGGACCTCGCCGAGACCATCGCGGTGTACGCGTCCCTGCCCCTCCAGTTCGAGCCGGGCACCCAGTGGAACTACTCGGTCGCCACCAATGTGCTGGGCCGCCTCATCGAGGTCGTCTCGGGCCGCCCCCTGGACGCCTTCTTCGCCGAGCGTGTCCTCGGCCCGCTCGGCATGACCGACACCGGATTCCACCTCACGCCCGAACAGGAGCACCGCCTGGCCGAGTTGTACGGCGAGACCGAGGACGGCGGCATCACCCCGGTACCGGGGCTGCCGGTGCGCGGACGGCCCCGGTTCCTGTCGGCAAGCGGCGGGCTGGTCTCCAGCGCGGGCGACTACCACCGCTTCATGGAGCTGTTGCGCCGGGGCGGCGAACTCGACGGCGTCCGGCTCCTCTCCTCCGACACGCTCGCCCTGATGACCCGCAACCAGCTCCCCGGCGACGCCGTGCTGCGCGAGTTCGGCGCCCCCGCCCACCAGGAGCGCGCCAACGACGGCCTGGGCTTCGGCTTCAACGTCTCCGTCGTCACCGACCCCGCCCGCACTCTGGCCCCCTCCGCGCCGGGCACCTTCGGCTGGACCGGGGTGGCGACCACCGCCTTCTGGGTCGCCCCGGCGCTGGACCTGACCGTGCAGTTCATGACCCAGGTACGGCCCCGCACCCTGAAGATCTTCCCCGACCTGCGCCGCCTGGTGCACGAGGCGGTCGTTGCGCCGGTGGGGTGAGGGGGCGCCGGGCTCGCGGGGAACCGGGCATGACTGGGTAGTGCCCGCCCCGCCTGTCTGGAGTGATGCCCTGTGGCCGTCGTGACGATCGTCGGTGCCGGAGTGATCGGTGTGTCCTGGGCCCGGCTGTTCGGGGCGGCCGGCTGGGAGGTCCACCTGAGCGACCCGCGCCCCGACCTGCCGGAGATCGTGCGGCGGGACCTCCACGGACTGCCGGTGACCGCGACCGACGACCTGGCGGGCGCCGCCTCCGACGCGGACTTCGTGCAGGAGGCCGGGCCGGAGCGGACACCGGTCAAGGAGACGGTGTTCGCCACGCTGGCCGAGCACACCGGCGACGACGTGGTGCTCGCCTCCTCCTCGTCCTCCCTGCTGCCCTCCCTGATCGCCGCGGGCAACCCGGCGGCCGACCGGATCGTGGTGGGCCACCCCTTCAACCCGCCCGAGCTGATGCCCCTGGTGGAGGTGGTCCCCGGCCCCGACACCTCGGCCCGCACGGTCGAGCGGGCGATGGAGGTCTACCGGAGTCTGGGCAAGGTGCCGATCCGGCTGAGGAAGGAGATCCCCGGCTATGTCGGGAACCGGCTCCAGAAGGTCTTCACCGACCAGGCGATCCACCTGGTCCAGGAGGGCGTGATCGACGTGGCCGACCTGGACGACCTGGTCCGGGCCTCGCTCGGCCTGCGCTGGGCCACCGTCGGCCCGTTCGAGAGCGGGATGCTCGGGGGCGGCCCGGAGGGGATGCGGCACCTGGTGACGCACGTCGGCTCGCAGATGACCTTCGAGACCGGCGCACCGGACCCGGCCCGGATCGGCGAGGTGCTGGACGAGGTGGAGGAGGCGTACGGCACCGGCGTCGCCGCCTACGACCGGCTGGCCGAGCTGCGCGACGAACGGACGCGGGCGGTGCTGGAGCCGCTGGGCTGGCCGGTGCCGCCGTCGGTCCAGGGCCGCTGAACTGCGCTGCGCGCTTGTGAAGTTCGGCGGAAACGAGACGTCCGGCCGGGGAGCCCGGCCGGACGTCTCGCATGGGGGAAGGTGGGGCTCAGGAGCCGTGGGCCACCGCGTCCAGGTGGGGCAGGTGGTGGTCCAGGCGTTCGCGCTTGGTGCGCAGGTATGTGATGTTGTTCTCGCTCGGCTCGATCAGCAGCGGCACCTGCTCGGCGACCTCGATGCCGTGCTTGGTCAACGCCTCCCGCTTGCGCGGGTTGTTGGACATCAGCCGGACCGAGCGCACCTTCAGGTCGTGCAGCATCTCCGCCGCCACCCGGTAGTCACGGGCGTCGACCGGCAGACCGAGCGCGAGGTTGGCCTCGACCGTGTCCAGGCCCTCCGCCTGGAGGGCCATCGCCCGCAACTTGGCCAGCAGACCGATGCCCCGGCCCTCGTGACCCCTCAAGTACAGGACGACACCGGCGCCCTCGGCGACCACCGCGCGCAGCGCGGCCGCCAACTGCTCGCCGCACTCGCAGTGCTGGGAACCGAAGGCGTCACCGGTCAGGCACTCCGAGTGCAGCCGCACCAGCACGTTCTCGGCCCCGATGTCACCGTGCACCAGGGCGACCTGCTCGTCGCCCCGGTCGTGGTCCAGGTAGCCGATCGCCTGGAACTGCCCGTACGCAGTGGGCAGCGGGGTGTTCACGACGCGTTCCGTGCCCGAACGACGCGGGTTCTTCCCGCCGAAGGCGCCGATGTTTTCTGTCATGATCTGATTCCTAAGCAGAGACGAGAGGCCGTGGGAAACATGAGTGGTTCGGGCGCGCGAGCGGCGGCCTACGGGGTGATGCCCGCGGACACCACCGAGGACGTACGGGCGCGGGGGGCGGGTGTGTCACGTCAGGTCGCCGTCCTTCCCGTGGGGAGCTTCGAACAGCACGGTCCTTACCTCCCGTTGGCAACCGACACCCTGGTGGCCTGCGCCGTGGCGCGGGAGATCGCCACCGCGTACCCGGTGCACCTCCTTCCCCCGGTGACCCTCGCGTGCTCGCACGAACACGCGGCCTGGCCGGGGACGGTCAGTATCTCCTCCGTTACCCTGCATGCGGTCGTACGTGACATCGCCGACTCGCTGCGTCGCTCGGGCGTGGAGTCGCTCGTGGTGGTCAACGGGCACGGCGGGAACTATGTGCTGGGCAATGTCGTGCAGGAGGCTTCGGCGCGGGGCGAGCGGATGGCGCTGTACCCGGCGGCCGAGGACTGGGAGGAGGCGCGGCAGCGGGCGGGTGTGGAGACCTCGCTGCTGACCGACATGCACGCCGGGGAGATCGAGGCGTCCATCCTGCTGCACGCTCATCCCGAATTCCTCCGCCCTGGCCACGAGTCGGCCGATTTCACCGCCGACGACCGTCGGCATCTGCTCACCACGGGAATGTCCGCCTATACCGAATCGGGCGTCATCGGCCGCCCGTCCCTGGCCTCGGTGGAGAAGGGGAAGGGCCTGCTGGCCGGGCTGGTGGAGAACTTCGAGCCGTACTTCCGGCTGCTCACCTCGCCGGAGGCGCCCAGCGCGCCGCGCGGGTAGCCGCGCAGGGCGCCGGCCCAGCGGGCGACGAGGACGGCGGCGCCGGGCAGAGCGGCGACGAAGCTGAGCACGCCGTACACCACGGCGACGGCGACGCCGCTGCTCGCGCCGAGTCCGGCCGCGGCGAACGCCCAGGCGGTGACGCCCTCGCGGGGGCCGAAGCCGCCCACGTTGAGCGGCAGTCCCATGGCCACCAGGGCGAGCACCGCGAGCGGCAGCAGCACCGCGACGGCCGCCCCGCTGCCCGCGATCCGGGCCGCGACGACGAACATGCCGAGGTGCCCGGCGAGGACGACCACCGAGGACAGCGCGATGCCGGGCCCGCTCTCCCGCGACAGCAGCCCCTGCCGCGCCTCCCGCAGCA